>CAYOIL010000078.1:11600-14775 GCA_964403985.1 uncultured Saprospiraceae bacterium | reverse complement strand
TGTTTATGGAGGCTATCAGGACTGGAAAGATAGACCAGGACGTTTTAGATCTTTAGGAGATGGACAAGTAGATTTCAAATCAATCTTTACAAAATTGAGTAAATATGGATACGATTCATGGGCGGTTATGGAATGGGAGTGTTGTATAAAGTCTCCTGAACAAGGTGCTAAACAAGGAGCCCCATTTATTCAATCGCATATCATTGAAGTTACAGATAAAGCTTTTGATGATTTTGCAGGAGATGAAATAGATAAGGAAACACTTCATAAATTAATGGGATTTTAATGAAAAATATTTCTTTAAAAATTGCTTCTTTATTAAGCTTATTAACGGCTTTCGTTCACTTAATTCCAGGGCAAATTGATTTAGTAAATCCATTGATCAAAAGTAATTTATCGGATCAAAAAATAGGAGAATGGATTGGGGTTTGGCATATTGTTACAATTGTTTTATTCATGGTTGCCTATATTTTAATTAAAAATGCTTTTTTTAATAAACAGATTAATTTTGAATTAATAAAACCGATAGGAATTTTATTTATTCTCATGGGAATTCCATTTGTAATAAGCTCTGTTTATTTCAATATTTTAGCTCCACAGTTTATAGTATTAATACCAACTGGAATATTAATTCTATTGACTAAATCAAAGTAATCGTGATTGATTATTCAATCATTATTTATAGGACTGAAAATTTCTAAGGCTTGAAATTTTTTATTCGAAATAGAATTAATTGATACACTATTTTTCATATGGGTTCACATTTTTAGCCTAAAAATGTAACTATGATTACAAAATTACGCCTAAAATTGTAAATACTCTCTAAGAATAATTATAATAGAAATAAAAAAGGCAAGTTCAATTCGTTGAACTTGCCTTTGTAGTATAATTTCTTAAGAATTACTTTACAAATTCTAGACTGTTTTTGATAAAAGTACTTAACTCTTCTCCTTTCAACATATTTTGATTTAACCTTGCTAAATCATATAAGTAATTAGCAAATTTATCCTTCTTTTCAGCCGACTTCATTTTTACTAATTTTTCAGCCACAAGTGGATGATTAGAGTTAATAACAACATTAAAGAAATCTCCCATTCCATTTTGATCCATTCCTTGAAGAGACTGCATCTCTTGCATTCTTCTCATAAACTCTGGTCTAGTTATTATAATAGGATGATCTTCAGGCGAAAGAGGTTTTAAATCTATTGTAGTAGAGGAATTTTTAATTGCGGTAGTAAATAATTCTTTTACTTTTTCTTGATCTTTATCACTCATCACTGATTCTCTAGTCTCATCTTTAGGTATCAATTGATCGACAGTATCAGAATCTACTCTTACAAACCTTACTTCTTGATCTTTTTGCTCTAAATGCTGCATATAATGATTGTCAATAACATTGTCCATCATTAATACATTATAGCCTGCAGCTTTAGCAGATTCTATATAACTATGTTGTTCTTTTTGATTGTTAGAATACAAATAGACAATTTTATCATTTTTGTCTTTTTGTGTCTCTTTTACTTTTTCTTTATATTCTTCTAAAGTTGAAAACGTCCCATCTTCAGACTTTAATAAGGCGAATTTTGTAGCTCTATCATAAAACTTTTCTTCACTAATCATTCCATACTTTACAAAAACACCGATTTCATCCCACTTAGAATTGTAAGACTCTCTGTCTTTTTTATAAAGGCTATTTAATTTTTCAGCAACTTTTTTAGTAATGTACGATGTGATTTTCTTCACATTCGAGTCACTTTGGAGGTAACTCCTAGAAACATTTAATGGAATATCACTTGAATCAATTACACCATGAAGTAAAGTCAAAAATTCAGGAACGATTTCTTTTACATCATCTGTAACAAATACTTGATTACTATATAATTGAATCTTGTTCTTTTGAACTTCAAGGGTATTATTCAACTTAGGGAAATATAGAATTCCAGTTAAGTCAAATGGAAAATCAATATTCAAGTGAATCCAAAACAATGGTTCTGGAGAATATGGATATAGCTCTTGATAAAATGCTTTATAATCTTCATCTGTTAAAGAAGCTGGCTTCTTTGTCCATGCCGGATTCGTATTATTTACAATATTATCAACTTTTGTTTTTATCTCTTGCTTTTCGTCTCCTTCTCCTTCCCAAGTTGATTCTTCTTTTGTACCAAATTTAATAGGAACAGGTAAAAATTGACAATATTTATTTAAAAGTTCAGAAATACGAGCATCTTGCAAAAACTCTTCACTATCTTCAGCTATATGAAGTACAATTTCTGTCCCTCTTTCTTTTTTAGAATCTGGTTCAAGTGTAAACGTAGGATCTCCTTTACAAGTCCACCTTACCGCTTTTACTGTTTTCTTATATGACTTAGTTATAACTTCCACTTTATCAGCAACCATAAATGCTGAATAGAAACCTAATCCAAAGTGTCCAATTATACTTTCATTCTCAAATTTCTTCATGAAATCTTCAGCACTTGAAAATGCCACTTCATTCAAATATTTCTTTACTTCTGCTTCACTCATTCCTAGACCTCTATCTTTAATCGTAAGGGTCTTTGCGTCTTTGTCTATTAAGATCTCTATCTGAGTTTCTCCTAGCTCACCTTTTAATGCCCCTTTTGCAGCGATTGCTTTAACTTTTGTAGTTGCATCTACTGCATTCGAAACAAGTTCTCTTAAAAAGATATCGTGATCTGAATAAAGAAACTTTTTAATAATAGGGAAGATATTCTCCGCTTGTACTGAAATGTTACCTTTTTCCATTTTTTTGTTTTTTGTAAATTTATCTATTACATCGCATTTGCTATGCCATGGACTATATTGTGCCAATATGACAGCAAGTAATAATTACTGCCCATTTTTTAAAGGAAACTTTGACTTATTCGCAAGATTCAACTGCCATATCTATACTCATATAACAGTCCTTTTTCTCGATTATACCCTTGTAACCATATTGATCAAATAGATCGCGAACTGGTCCTTTCATTCCTGAGAACTTCCAACTGAAATTATGGGTCTTCATGCTTTTTGATAATAATTTTAATGTATCAAATCCAGTACTATCAATGTGACTAAGAGAAGAAAAATCTAGAATTAATGTTTTCATTTCTTTTCTTTCTTCTATCTCTTCAAGTACTTTTTCGAAAAAGTAATCAGAGTTTGCAAAATACAGATC
>CAYOIL010000078.1:0-11590 GCA_964403985.1 uncultured Saprospiraceae bacterium | reverse complement strand
ATACAGATCATCATCAAATCTGAAAATCAGAATAGATTTATCGAAAGTCGCATCATTATATCGATCTATATTTCTGTACACATCATGTTCTTCTAATTTCCCCAATACGGCATAATGTGGTCGCATGATTTTCCATAAGATAAAACCTACAGAAAGTAATATTCCTGTAAAAATACCAGCCTGAATTCCTATGCCTATTGTAATAAGAAAGCAAGCTAACATAGCGAAAAAGTCAGGCTTATCCATTTTAAAAAGGCGAACCATTTCTTTAATATTTACTAGCTTGATTACAGAACTAATTATAATTGCAGCTAGCATAGCTTTTGGGGTAAACCCAAAAAATGGCGTACAAAACAATACTAATATAAGCATTAAAATACCAGCGAATACAGAACTCATTTGACTAAAACTACCTGAAGAACGATTAATCTCTGTTCGAGCAAATGAACCTGAAGATGGAATATTCATAAAAAAGCTTCCTACGATTTTAGCAAGTCCCAAGCCGTATAATTCTTTATTGGAATTAATTCTATGGTCTTGTGATATCGTCGCCATGCTTTTAGCAAGAACGGAGGAATCGATAAAACTCATTAATGCGATTATAAGTGATAATGGCAACAACATTACAACTTGGTCCCAAGAATAACTACCAAATTGTGGTGCTGGGAATCCTTTAGGAAAGCTTGCAGTTCTAGCAATTTCATTTCCTTGTTGAACTAAAAAATAGACAGCAACAGAAGAAATTATAAATACGATCAGACTAGAAGGGATTTTTTTAGAAATTGCTTTGAATATGAAAATAGTGATCATAGATAGAATGCCAATTATCGATTCAACAGGATGTAAATTAGCAATATTTATAACAGTGTTTTTAAAATCAATTAAGGCGTTATTAGTTCTTTCAAGCGGGATGCCTAATAGTACATTCAACTGATTAACTATTATGACAATTGCAGTTGCCGATATGAAACCACTGATTACAGGATTGGACAAAAAGTTTACCAGAATTCCTAGTCTTAAAGCTCCAAAAATGACTTGGATAATTCCAGCCATAAGACATACTAATAATCCTAGTTGAATATAATCACTTGTTCCTGGTGTAGCGAATTCACTTAATCCACTTAATAAAATAATTGAAGCAAGAGCAACAGGGCCTACTGATAAGTAGCGTGAACTAGCAAATAGAGGATAAACAAACAAGGCAACAATTCCCGTATAAAGACCTGCTTCGGCAGGAAAACCTGCCAATAAACCATAGGCTAAACCCTGCGGTACAAGTAGAATTATTACTGAAAAAGCAGCTATTAAATCTTTTAGAAATGCGCTTCGAGTGTAAGATGATTTTAGCTGACTAAATATTGACATCGATGCAATTTATACCGATGGCATTTCTTCCAATAAATTTTCAACTTTATCCACAATGTTTGTTACTTGAAAACCATTTTTTTTCATTATTGATCCTCCTATTGTTGATCGATAACCAGACCTACAGTGTATATAATAATGGATATCTTTGTCAAGACCTTCGATTTGTGAATGTATCTCTGACAAAGGTACATTTTTAGAGATGTTAAGGTGACCCAAAGAAAATTCTGCTGGTTTCCTTAGGTCTATAATATTTTTATCCTCAGTATAGATCTCTTTCATTGATTTTGAATCAAGAACAGGCATCGAATCCACTGGATTTCCTTTCTTTTCCCATTCTTCAATCGTCGCATCTAAAAAGCCTAAACTATTATCATATCCCACTCTTGCCAAACGTGTTACCGTTTCCTCTTCTTTGCCTTTAGGAGCAACTATAATAATATGTTGATTGATATCTGGAATCATTTCACCTACCCATGGCGCAAAGCCACCAGTTATTCCAATACACACAGAGTTTTTAATGTGTTTTTGGGCGAAAGCCATTTTATCTCTTACATCAAGAACCATGACATCATCACGCATATATAAATCTCTGAATTCAGTAATATTCAGCGGACGAATCCCTTTTTCTTTCACTTCACTTAAATCCCTATAGCCCTTTTTATTAATACTTACATTGTACTGAAAATATCCTGGAGGTTCTGATAATCCATCGATTAAATGCTTAGTAAAAGCCTCTTTGGTAAGATCTTTTTGTAATGCATAATTCGACTCCTTTTGATTTCCTAGCGTATCAGTTGTCTCTTTAGACATGTTTTTCCCACATGCTGATCCTGCACCATGCGCGGGATAAATAACTAAATCATCAGAAAGAGGCATAATTTTATTTCGAAGAGAATCATAAAGCATTCCAGCAAGATCTTCCGTTGTCAATTCTCCAGCTTTTTGTGCTAAATCTGGACGTCCCACATCACCTATAAATAAAGTGTCTCCACTAAATAAAGCTTGGTCCCTTCCCTCAGAATCTTTAAGTAAATAACACGTAGATTCTAATGTATGACCTGGTGTATGTATTGCTGTAATGGAGATGTCGCCTATTTTGAAAACTTCCCCATCTGTTGCATTATGGATGTCATAAGATGTTTGGGCTCCAGGCCCAAAAATTATCTTAGCTCCAGTTCTTTGTGCAAGGCTTACGTGGCCCGAAACAAAATCTGCATGGAAATGTGTTTCAAAAATGTATTTTATTTTTACCCCTCTTTCCTCAGCGCGTTCTAAATATGGATCACTTTCTCTTAATGGGTCTATAACCGCGGCTTCTCCATTGCTTTCTATAAAGTAAGACCCCTGTGCTAAACACTTAGTATATATCTGTTCTACAACTTCTTTTATCATAATTATCTTTTACTCCATTGACTATAACCAGCAGTCATATTATTTAGTTTTGTAAATCCTAATTCGTTCATTTTTTTACAAGCTTTAGTACTTCGACCACCGGATCTGCAATACACAACATATTCTTTTGTTTTATCTAGTTTTTTTAGTTCAGACTCAAAATCAGATGAATTAAAATCAATATGAATACTTCCTGGAATCATACCTTCACCTATTTCTTCTGGAGTTCTTACGTCAATAAATATCGCTTCTCCTGTACTTATTTTCTCTGCCGCTTCTTCCATTGAAATATCATTGAGAAATCCTTCTGTAACTTCTATTTTTTTATCCACTTTCGAAATTGTCGGTTGCTTACAAGCATATCCTCCCATAAATATTGACAAGGTTAAAATTAACATCCATTTCATTGTTGAAGATTTTGATTTAGAACGTAAAATTAAAAAATAAATTCTGGAGAGCAGAAAATTGAAAAATTTGCCTTTATTCAACCTTTCTTTCTATAGGCTTATCAGAAACGAATCTTTTTCTTAAAAAATAGAAAGCAATAAATGCGATAAAGATTATCGCTGCAGAAGCGGCCATTGGTAAGTATGGACTCTGAATTAATAAATAGCCACCAATTAAAGGTGTTATTGTCTGGCCTAAAGCCAACATCGATTGGTTAATACCTAAAATAGCTCCTTGCAAGGTTTTGTCTGCTTGTGAGGAAACTAAACTCGTAAGATTAGGTGAAGTTATTCCATAAAAAATAGAAATTATGGGATTGACAATATAAAACATCCATCCTTCTGTTGGAATAAACAATAAACTGATACCTAATGCAAGAATAGGTAGACTAAAAAGTAAAATCTTTTTGGGAGGTATTCGGTAACTTAAGTATCGAACAATTACACCCTGAGTAATGGCAAGCCATATGCCTACATAACCATACAAGAAACCTATGTTTTTCTCTTTGAAATCGAATTCCTCATATAGTAAAACTGAAAAGAATTGTGTATAAAAAGTGAAGCCTATAGAAATAAGTAAAACGATAATAAAAATATTCCTGAGCTGTGGATTTGCAAAGGAGGTGAAAATATTTTCGAAGCCTTTAAATGCAGTAACTTTTGTATTTATTTTATTAATTAAAGTTTCTTTAAATCTCCAGATTACTAATAAGATATTTAATAATGTCAAAGCAGCTGTAAACATAAATGGTACATGATGGTCAAACCAAGAAACGATAGTGTTGTCAGATAATAATCCACCAATCATTGGGCCTAGAATAAAACCCATACCAAATGCCATTCCTACTAATCCGAAGTTCCTTGTTTTCGAAGCTGCATCACTTACATCAGCAATACTACTAGTGATTATACTTATGTTTCCTCCAGTAAAGCCTGGAAGCATTCTAGAGAAAAACAACAGCCATAGATTTCTTGTAACAATAGCGTAGGCAAACAACATATAACCAATCAAAGTACCTATTAATGCAATTATCAATATTGGTTTCCTTCCATATTTATCAGACAATGCTCCAAGCATAGGTGCACCAAAAAATTGCATAAATGGATAACAAGCTAACAGTAAAGTGTAAAATATGGAGATTGTATCTTCGCTATATTGACCATTAAAGAATTGGCTCCCCTCTTCAAAAAAGATAGCTGGAATTACAGGAATAATAATTCCTATTCCTAGCAAGTCAATAAATACCGTAATAAAGATGGTAAGTAAAAAGGTGAAATTTGCAGATCTCTTTTTTGCCATGACCCAAATATAGATTGTCTATTGCATTAATTGAGCTAAATCCAACTGTTTAAGATAAATCTTCGTCTTTGAGAAAAAATGGCTATGAGATATTTACTGTTATTATGTTTATTCCTTTTGTTCCAGTCGTGTGAAAAAGACTTTGAGATAATTAATGATTGTCTCGATAACAAGCTTGAAGATTTAGATATGATTCCATTTACTAATCAAGAAATTGAATGTAAATTTTATGTTGAAATGTACGTTTACCTTGAGAATCAATATTTTCACATTGACAGTCATTGTGCGGATGTCGCCTTTAATTTTCAAAATTGTAGTGGAACAAGTATCTGCACAGAAGAAGAATCTGAATTTTGTCAAGCATTTTTAGATCATGCAGAATATAAAGGTATTGTAGGGGTTTCAGAATAATAGAGATGCCTAAGCGTGTGCTTGGAATTGTAAGTCATGCATTTCTTTATAATGACCATCTTGTAGATTCATTAATTCTTCATGTGAACCATATTCTAGAATTTTTCCATTGTCAAGAACCATGATTTTATCTGCATTACGTATGGTAGAAAGTCTATGTGCGATGACGATAGAAGTCCTATTTACGATTAGTTTTTCAATTGCATTCTGAATAATTGCTTCAGTCTCTGTATCTATTGATGATGTTGCTTCATCAAGAATTAAAATATCTGGATCAAAAACCAACGCTCGAACAAATGAAATTAATTGTCTTTGCCCCATTGACATATTGTTCCCTCTTTCAAGAACCTTGAAATTATATCCATCAGGCATCTTAATAAAAAACTCATGTGCGCCAATTAACTTTGAAGCTTGGATAACTTTTTCTTCAGTGATTGCAGGATCTCTTAAGCTGATGTTTTCTAGAAGAGTCCCACTAAATAAAAAGACATCTTGAAGTACCGTTGCCATCCTATTCCTTAGCGAGTCCAATCTATATTCTCGAGCATCTATCCCATCGATTTTGATACTCCCGCCATCTATCTCATAAAATCGATTCAAAGTATTTATAATTGTACTTTTCCCACTTCCTGTACTCCCAACAATTGCCAATGTATTATTCGCAGGTATAGTAAAACTTATATCTTTTAATACATCTGTCTCGCCATCATAACTGAATCGTACAGTATCATATTCCACGTTCCCATCAAAATTCTCTACAGCTATAGATCCTTGGTCACTTATCGATTCATAAGTATCTAAGACACTGAAAACGCGCTCTGCAGCAACTAAACCCATCTGTAAAGTATTAAATGAATCAGCTAACATCCTAAGCGGCCTAAACAACATACTTAGATAAACCTGAAACGCAACCAATGCACCAAAACTTACTTGATCTTGAATATAAGCTCCTGCTCCCCACCATATCATCAAAGCAAGTGATAATGCTGATATAATTTCTACAACAGGGTAAAATACTGCATAATAGAAAATAGAATCCAAGTTCGCTTGCTTATATTTCTTATTTATCTCATCAAATTTCTTTATCTCTTGTTCTTCCTTATTAAAAATCTGAACAATACGCATCCCTGTTATTCGCTCGTTTAAAAAAGCATTCATTGTAGAAATCTGATTCCTTACTTTCTGAAAGGAAACCTTTACTTTTTCTTTGAAGATATACGTAGCAATCATCATCAATGGCATCGTCAGTAAACAGATCAATGTCAACTTCCATGAAGTAATTAACATCACTGCAATGATCACAATCATCGAAAATAAATCGGCAATAATTGTAATTACACCTTGAGTGAAAATTCTATTTATTGTTTCTATATCATTTATCGTACGTGTTGTTGATGTTCCTATTGGTGTCTTATCAAAATAACTTAACTTCAATGATGTAAGATGACTAAATACTTTTATCCTCAAATCTTTTATAACAGATTGTCCTAGTACATTGATCTGATAAGTAAAATAATAGCGTGCTATAACGGTCAAGATCACTACCCCCAAGAATATCATAGCCATTCGACTCAAGCCCTCTATATCACTTTTCAGAATATAGTCATCAACCATGATATTGATAAGATAAGGCCGTAAAACATTTAATGGTGCAAGAATTATCGCCAAGGTCAAACAGAAATAGAACAATAATCGGTAAGGCATTGCCTGCTTGACAACGCGCTTAAGTAAATTCCAATCCATTTTGTTTCCCTTCATCTTCTGATTTCTTTTCAACAAGCCATAGATGTGTATGCTGCAATATTACGTTTAACTACTCAGATAGTTTTCTATGTCCTCAACAAATTTTGGGAATAATTCTTTTAATTTCTTTCTTCTCTTCATATAAGCACTCAATGCTACAGCAGATTGATTTCTCAATTCATAGCCTAAAAAGTTTTCTGCACTTTCCTTTGAAAACCCCCAGATAGTCTCAAAATTTTCAACAAAATGTGGAGGAATTTCCGGAAAACCAGCGTGTTGAACTAACTTTCTCTCTGACCATAAAAAGTAGTTGATAGGAAAATATATGTCAGGCCTGCGTTGAGAATTCAACATTTGTTCCAATGAAACGATAAGTACACCATCCTCTTCGTCGTATTCTGCAGCATGTAAAAACTTCATTTTAGGCGAAGGAAATGGGTGATTATAAGCTGCGATTCGTTTCACATCCCTTGCTTCATCGAATTTTCCTTCCATTCCTAGAATAACACCTGGAGCCGCAATGATCAAACTATGATATAAGTCTAGTTCATCACTTTCTTCGGTCACTCTGTAACAATCCCTTTCGTACATGAAATAAAAAAGTCGATTAAAAAACTCCGCTTTTTTTTCTGTAGAATACTCTTGAATTATAGGATATTCTATCTGCAACATATTCTTAATTTTGTCCTGAAAACCAACATCTTGGAATCGGAAAAAGTATCGATCAATAGGAGATTTAAAGGCTAACAATCCTATTGAAATAATAGCGAAAGGTAATATTGCAATATACCAACTACCTTCCCTAGTAAAATAAAAGTAAAGACTTACAGTAAAGGCGAGGAGTAAAAAAGCAAAGAAAATAGTGGTGACGGATTTGTAACGCATATTCTATTTTGTGGTGAAGAAAGGCAAGCTATCTATAAAATTGTAAAAGAAATCATAATATTGCATCTTTTATATTGCATTTTGGAATTATTAACGTTCAATGTTTATTAAATAGGGCTCGGAGGCCCAAAAAATGAAGCAATTTTTATTCATATTGATTTTTATTCTAGGCGGACTTTATTGCCTTCTTAACATGAACGCATGTGCCGTTCAAGCAGATCCCTTGGGAGGCCCAAAGGATGAAATCCCTCCCTTGCCTGACTCCTTAAAATCAACACCGAATAACCAAGTTTTCTTCGAAAAACAACCGATCGAATTGGTCTTTAACGAATGGGTTACGTTAAAAAATGAAAACCAAATTATCGTTTCTCCTCCTTTAGAACATGGATTAGACATAAAGCTTAAAAAGAAAACATTAGTTCTTGATTTTGACGATGAAGAAAAACTACTTGAAAATACGACCTATACAATAAACCTAGGAGAATCTATTGTTGATTATACAGTAGGTAATTCGCTAGATAATTATACCTACGTTTTTTCTACTGGTGCTTATTTAGACTCTCTTAGTGTCTCTGGTAAAGTGAATGACGATTTCACTGGAGAACCGGCTGAAAACGTAATAGTTTCTTTATATGCTGATCTTCAAGATTCTGCAGTTTATAAATCTCGACCATTGTATTTCACTAGAACAGATGAAGATGGAAGATTTCGAATAAATAATATTAGAAAAGACAGCTTCAATTTATTTGCTCTTGATGATAAAAATTTAAATTATTTTAAAGATCAAGAGTCTGAAAAAATAGGGTTTTACAAAGAAACAATTGCTCTTGACTCAATGCAGAAAAGCATTAAACTAGGATTGTTCTTGCCTGAACCAAATTTAAGGGTATTATCTAAAATTCAAACTAAAGGAGAATTAAAACTAACCTTGAATAAAGCTATTGATTCGCTTGATTATTCAATAGATGGGGGTATTAAAGACATTGACGTTTTGATAATTAAAGATTCTGTTTATTTATGGCATTCTAGCCCTGAAGAAAGAGAAATGATTATTGATCCAAAAGGTGCAGCAGACACATTAATTTTAAAGTCGATTAATGATTCCTTGATAGTTGAAAAGAAGAATGGCTTTAAAATAACAAACGTTACGAAAGCAACACCATTGAGTCCTTTTGATTCATTAACATTAAAATTTAATGCACCAATAACAACGTTTGACGGAAGTCTTTTTTCTATCATAGATACATCAAAACTTGCAATAAAAACAACTGTTTTTCAAGACAAAAAAGATCCCCGAATTTTAAAAGTAAAAGCCAAATGGGCTGAAGGTCAAAAGCATAAACTTGAGATTTTACCAAATGCTATTGAGACAAGTCTGGGCTTAAAAACAGATACTCTTACTAGAAATTTTTCTGTCAATCAGGAGAAAAGCCTAGGAGAAATCGTTTTTGAGCTTGACTCATTAAATAAAAATATATGGTATATTGTCGAAATAATCCAAGGGGATAAAAAGATAGTTAACCTTATTAAAAATGAGGAATCTAAAATCTTAACTTACGCTGGACTAAAGCCAGGAAAATATGAAGCTAGGATTACTGAGGATATTAATAAAAATGGACGCTGGGATGCAGGTGATTTTTTCTTGAGAAAACCGTCTGAAAGATGGATTAAAAAAGAACTAGAATCGCTAAAACCAAATTGGACACTAGAAATAAATATGAATGGAGACGAATTCAAGTAAAATGATATTACGCTCGGAGAATCTCGTGAAAAGATATGGAAAGCGAGAAGTTGTTCGTGGCGTTTCTGTTCAAGTCCAACAAGGAGAAATAGTAGGATTACTTGGTCCAAATGGAGCCGGAAAAACAACGACCTTTTATATGGTTGTAGGCTTTATTCAGCCATACAGTGGAAAAGTCTTTTTGGATGAAGAAGAGATTACTAGTTTGGCAATGTATCGAAGAGCACGGAAAGGAGTTGGTTACTTACCGCAAGAAGCTTCTGTTTTCAGGAAATTAACAGTTGAAGACAATATTAAGGCGGTTCTTGAAATGACGAATTTGAGTAAAGCTGAACAAAAAGATAAACTGGAAAGTCTTATTGTCGAATTCAGTTTACAAAAGGTTAGAAAAGGCTATGGTGACACTTTAAGTGGAGGGGAACGAAGAAGAACAGAAATAGCTAGAGCTTTAGCAACTGATCCTAAGTTTATTTTATTAGATGAGCCTTTCGCAGGTATCGATCCGATTGCCGTAGAAGATATCCAACAAATAGTAGCGCAGCTAAAAAACAAGAACATTGGTATTTTGATAACCGACCATAATGTTCAAGAAACACTTTCAATTACTGATAGAGCTTATCTAATGTATGAAGGAAGAATTTTGAAGGAAGGTACAGCTGAAAACCTTGCAAATGACGAAGAAGCAAAACGCTTATACTTAGGTAGTCAATTTGAATTAAGAAGAAAATCATAGATGAGAATAGTCATACTTATATGTTCTCTTTTATTCATAGCTTCTTGTTCTACTGAAGCTCCGAAACTAAAGTTGAATAAGGACGAAAGAACCTTTATTGATTCAATGTACAGCCAACAGATTCCAGTTCTTGATTCATTGATGGATTCAATTTGTCTCGATTTTAGAAAAAGAGATTACCAAAGAATAAAAGATTCTTTAATCGATATAAGAATCAAAGAAATAGAAGCAATAAAAAATTAATGAGGACACTTTTTTTCATTTTATGTATTTCCCTGTTTTCTTGTGTAAAAGAAGAGGAACCAAGAGGCAAAGTAATTGAACGAGAATTACAAGCTAAGGTCGTAAAGTACAAGAAAAAGAAGTCTAAAAAATGTCAGCGAGAAATGATGGAAGAAATCAGTATTGAAGTTGATTCCATTATGTTTTATTTAGTTGCTCAAATGAATGGTGAAACAGATATTATGCCAGCTAGACCAGCTAGACCAGGTAGATTAGTAGACACGATTAAGCTGGATGTTTTAGAAGAAAAGTAAGCATCTACAAGTTGCTAAATCAAGAAAGTATTTACAGTTTATTAGTTTGTACATCATTATAAAGCTAATTCATTCTAGAGCCACAGCAAAGAGGTTATCAAAAAAAGTAATTGATCGTTAATCTTGAATTCAGCGTATTAGTTTAGAATTTTTAAAGTGCTCTCATTCCCCACTGGTGGGCACTCAGGGCAATCGACTCAACTCCTTAGTGTAATTTATAAACTATAATTCCTCTCCCTATGTTATATTTGCACTATAAATGTAGAATAATGGAAACAGCAACAAAGAATCCGGTAATGTTATACACAGAGCAAACACCAAATCCGGAAACTCTAAAATATGTATTGAATGTAAAGTTAATGGACGGTTTAGCCGATTTTAGAACAAAAGAATCAGCAGAAGAATGGTCTCCATTTGCTACAGCATTATTTGATTTACCTTACGTAAAAGGGGTATATATCAATAATAATTATGTCACTGTTACTAAGGAATTCAATTTTCCTTGGGAAGATATCATGCTTCGATTAAAAGAATTCATCAAGTCATACGCTGAATCTGATAAAGTAATAATCAAAGATGGTTATCAAGAAGCGCAGAAGGCATTAGGTGAAGAAAGTAGAAAAGTAGAATATACTGGCGATGACGCTGAGCTTGTTAATAAAATTATTGAATTGATTGATAAGTATGTTAAACCAGCTGTTGAGATGGATGGTGGAAACATAGAATTCAAATCATTTAATCAAGGGACTGTTGCTGTAATTTTACAAGGAGCTTGTAGCGGATGTCCTTCATCTTCCGTAACGCTTAAAGCGGGTATAGAAGGCATGCTTAAGCGTATGGTTCCTGAAGTAAAAGAAGTTGTTGCAGAAATGGGATAAAACAATATCCTAACATTTTCTGAATACATAATTCACATGCAAAACTTGCCTGTGATTAATAACCTGAGTTCGAGTCAAATTGAATTAGCAAGGTGTTTCGGACTCAGGTTAATATATTAAATCCGACGCTTTAATAACAAAATCCCATTGTTCTTCA
>CAYOIL010000077.1:7778-14889 GCA_964403985.1 uncultured Saprospiraceae bacterium | reverse complement strand
ATGTTATTTTCAATGGTACAAAGAAAAAGAAGAAAGCAGGAACCGCCGAAGTTTCTATTACTTTCGAAAATAGTAAAGGCATTCTTCCTTCAGAATATAATATTGTAAAAGTAACTAGAACTTTGTTTCGTAGCGGCGAATCTGAGTATAAGTTAAATGGTGTTCAATGCCGACTAAAAGATATTAAGGGACTACTTGTTGACACAGGAATAGGATCTAATTCCTATGCAATTATTGAACTTGGTATGGTAGACGCCATACTACAAGATAAAGAACATGCTAGAAGAAAAATGTTCGAACAAGCAGCTGGAATATCTAAATATAAGACAAGAAAAAAAGAAACTCTATCTAAGTTATCACTTACTCAAACTGATCTAGATAGGGTAGAGGACCTTTTGTTTGAAATAACAACAAATCTTAAAGGTCTTGAGAAACAAGCTAAGCGTGCTAAAAAGTATTTGGAAATTAAAGACAAATACAAAAATCTAAGTTTAGTTTTTCATTTTGCCAAACGATCTGCTTTACGTGATGAGGTAATGGCTATCGATAAAGAAGTTGTTAAGTTAAATGTGCGATATAATGAACTTAGGACGCTAATTAATCAGAAAGAAGCGAGTCTAGAAAAACAAAAGCTTAAGAACATTAACGACGAAAAACAACTTTCTTTATTCCAGCAAAAGATATCGGGTATTACTGATGATATAAGAAGAAAGGAGAATAGGAAAGAGATTCTTGTAAGGGAAATTTCTTTCAGTGATGAAAAATTGAATGGTCTTGATCAACGAGCAAAACAATTAAATGATAAGAATGTAGACTTGCAAAAAGAAGTAGAAAGACTTCATGAAGAACTTCAAAACGAGCAAGATATTCTTGAAACATACTCTACAGTCTATGAAAATAAGAAAGCTTCGCAAGATGTATTAAAAGAAAAATATAATAGAAACAAAGCTACAGTTGAGCAAAAAGCTCAAGAAAAACTAGAATGGGAGAAGAAACTTTTATCAATTGAAAGGGAGCATGCCATAAGTACGAATAAGATTCAACAAGCTGAACATACCATAAAATATCTTTCTACACGTGATGAAGAGCTTTTACAGAAACAAAAAGAGGAACAAAATTTTTTGGGTTTAACCCAAAAAGAAATAAAAGAAATAGAAAATTCTTTAGCTAACTTACAGGAAAGTGAAGCAAAGCAAAAAGCACATCTAATTGAACTTGACGAAAGTTTAGATCAAGAAAGACTTAATCTAAGAAATACACAACGTAAGGCCGATGTAAAAAAGAATGAGATAACATTGCTCGAAAGTATAATTAACAAGTTTGAGGGATATTCTGAGTCTATAAAATTCTTACATAAAGAATGGTCTCATGAAAAAGTAATGTTAAGTGATATTATTAATTGCTCAGATGAAGACCGTCCAGTAGTTGAACTTGTTCTTGGTGAATATTTAGAATATTTTATTGTTGATACTTTTGAAGAAGCAGTTCAAGCTATTGATTTATTAGTAAATAAAAAACGCGGTAAAGCTAGATTTTTTGTTATAGACCAAATTCCTGAGCTGTCAACAAAGAGAAAAGTATCACATCAAGCCCTTATTGATAAACTTGAATTTGATTCAAAGTATAAAAATCTGATAGAGTATTTATTATATGAAATGTATATCATTGATAATGATGAAGTTCAAGATAAATCGATGTTTCAGTATGGATTAGCAAGTCAAGATGGTACATTGTTAGTAAAGAATGGCCAAATACTAGGAGGAAGTTTATCTCCTTTTGATTCTAATAAGATTGGCCGTAAACGTAAACTTGAAAAACTGCAACAGACTTTTGACCAATTCAAGAAAGAGGATCAAGAAATCTCTTCTCGCATATCAAGGTTGGAAAAAGAAAAATTACATTGGAAAAAACGAAATTTTCAATCTGAAATAAATACTACTCAACACTCATTAAACAAAAAAAACAAAGAACTCTTTAAACTTCAAGCTTCTTTCGATTCTTTGACAAAACAATTGACTGATCAAGAAAGCACATTACAAGATCAAAAACAAACCTTGAAAAACAACTCAGAAAAACTTGTTGAATTAGAGAAAGGAAAAGAAAAAATACGATCAATACTTCAAGAATATAATCCTGCGCAAGGTGAAGAAAGCGAACTGACTAAACTAACAGAGCAATTATCTCTTCTTAGCAAAGAAACAAATGATGCTAATATTGAAATGATTCGACAGCAGAACAAAGTCGATACAATTTCTAATAATCTCAAACTTAAAAACGAGAAAATAGAAGAAACTTCTGCAGAAATCAAAGCTGTTAAAGAAAGTGCTGAAAGAGAAAAAGTGAAAGAACATTCTCGACAAGTTGAATTACGTAAAATCAAGGGTGAATTAATAAAAGACTACGAAGTACGAAAAGCTGAAAAAGCTGATCTAGGTGGAATCGAACTCTCTTACTTCGAAGCTAAAGAAAAGATTTCAAGTGAAGAGAATGAGCTTAGAAAACTAAGCAAAGAATTTTCTGATATCCAAGGTGAAGTTAATCGTAAAAAAGACAAGGCTACTGACATTAAATTTAAGTTGCAAGGAATAAAACAAAGAGTAAATATTGAGTTTAATGAGAATATCGATCAACAGGATATTGAAATTCCTGAAGATTTTTCTATTGATGAACAAGAGATTCAAATTGAAAAGTTACAAAACAGACTTTCCAATTTTGGCGATATTAATCCTATGGCTGTTGAGGCATACAACGAAATGGAAGCTAGGAAATTAACAATTGAAACTCAACGTAACGATATAAATGAGGCTAAAGAACAATTAGTTAAAACAATGAAAGAGATAGAAACAACAGCTACCCAGTTGTTACTTGATGCTTTTGCAGAAATAAGAGGCCATTTCATAACCGTATTTCGATCATTGTTTACGCAAGATGATAATTGTGATTTAATACTTCTTGATCCTGAAAATCCACTAAATAGTGGAATTGAAATAATTGCTAAGCCAAAAGGTAAAAGACCTCAATCTTTATCACAATTAAGTGGTGGAGAGAAGACTTTAACGGCTTCGGCTCTTTTATTTAGTTTATATCTACTAAAGCCTGCGCCTTTCTGTATTTTCGATGAAGTCGATGCACCTCTTGATGATCATAATGTTCAGAAATTCACGAATATTATACGTGCATTTTCGCAAGATTCGCAATTTCTAGTTGTTACACATAATAAGGCAACAATGGCAGAACTTGATGTTTTATATGGAGTGTATATGGAAGAAAAAGGCGTATCCGGTGTAAGTCAAGTTGATTTTAGAAATTATGAACACAATACTGTAATGGCAGAGGCCATAAATTAAAGAATGCAACCCAGATTTCTCTGGATTGCATGATCGGTTTTAACAGTGACACACAAAGTGTCTTTTTATTAGATGCAAATATTGTGCCTAAGTAATCAATTCCTTTACAACTAATAACTTTATTAAATAGATTATAATATTTTATATATAAAGTCTTAATATATTAGCGCGACTAAATTAATGTGATGAATGATTCTCATAAATATGCTGCTAGAGGTGTCTCTGCAACAAAAGATGATGTACATAAAGCGATAGCAAAAATGGATAAGGGTTTATACCCAAATGCATTTTGTAAAATTATGCCTGATTATGTTGCAGGGGATGAGCAATACTGCAATATTATGCATGCTGATACTGCTGGAACTAAAGGCAGTTTGGCTTATTTGTATTGGAGAGAGACTGGTGATTTAAGTGTATGGCGCGGAATAGCTCAGGATGCTATCGTTATGAATGTTGATGATATGGCTTGTGTAGGAGCTGTTGATAATATTATTCTTTCTTCAACAATTGGAAGGAATTATAAACTTATTCCTGGTGAAGTTATATCAGAAATTATCAATGCATGTAATGATTTTATAGATTTAATGGCAGATAATGATGTGAAAATAATGTTGGCTGGTGGAGAAACTGCTGATGTAGGAGATATTGTTCGAACTATTGATGTAGGTTATACAACATTTGCAAGACTACCAAAGAAAGATTTGGTAATTAACAATATTCAGCCAGGACAAGTTATAGTAGGTTTTGCTTCATTTGGTCAAGCTTCTTACGAAGATTCGTACAATGGTGGGATGGGGTCGAATGGCCTAACTAGCGGACGCCATGATGTATTTACACATGAATATGCTGCGAAATATCCAGAATCCTATGATCCCAATGTTGATAAAAAATATATTTATTCGGGATCCAAAAGACTTACTGACCAGTCAATTGTTGAAGGAGTAGATATGGGGAAATTAGTTTTATCACCAACCAGAACGTATCTTCCTTTAATTAAAAAAGCATTACAAGAATGTAAACAAGGTATTCATGGAATGATCCACTGTTCCGGTGGAGCTCAAACCAAAGTGATGAAATTTGTTGATAATGTACATGTTATAAAAGATAACATGTTTGACATTCCTCCATTATTTCAACATATTATGGAGGAGTCAAGTACAAATCTAAAAGAGATGTATCAAGTTTTTAATATGGGACATCGTTTAGAAATGTACGTTGATGAAACTATTGCAGATGAATTAATTTCGATAGCTAATTCATTTAATATCGATGCAAAAATAATAGGAAGGGTAGAAGGAGCTGAAAACCCAGAGTTAACATTGAAAGTAAAAGATCAAACTATCAAATATTCTCATTTCTAATTCTTTTTGGGGTTAACCCCAAATTATTTTTATTGAAAATCAACAGTTTAAGTTAACATATTTTCTTTTTTAGTATTTATTAAAAATTCTAATAGGGGGTTGTATTGTAGTTATGTGTCATTATATAAACCAAACAAACCTCAAATGAAACATTTATTTTTAATGCTAATACTTACATTCGTTGTAGGTAATTCCAATGTAGCTGCTTTAGACAGCGATTCGTCTTATATTTCATTTTTTGAACTAGAAGCTAAAGGCCCTATTTTATTTGTAATTAAAGTACCTGTTAATGTGGATAATTCTGAGCAAATAAGTAAGCTGAAAGTTATGGAAGTGGAAGGTGTCTCAATTTCAGAAACTAAAGATTTTCTTTTCTTGCAATATACTGGAGAACAATTGACTAGTGAAGTAAATCCTGAGTTTATTAAAGAAATTTCTGTTTATAAAGGTGAAAAAGCAAAGCAAGCTTACCCCAATGCGCCTGATAATGGTGTTATTGAAATGCTTGTTGAAGATGCTGATACATTAGTAAAAGTATTTTTTGCTATAAAGGCTTCATAACAATAAAGATTTAGAAAATATTTTTAAAATTATACTCTAAGAGTATATTGATATAACCCATTTAAAGTGCTAGCATTGCTAGCACTTTTTTTTATTACACTAAATAAATATTCGAAGTTAATTATCTTACATTTGATGTATGAAATTGAAGAATGTATTAACATTAATTAAAAAAGATTTTTTAATCGAATGGAAAGAAAAATATGTTCTTGGTGCAATACTGTTATTCGTAGTAGTTAGTTCTTACATTATTTATAAATCATTTCAACAAATAACACCTATGAGTTGGAATGTTCTTTATTGGATTATCTTTCTTTTTGCTGCTATAAATGCTTTAATAAGAAGTTTTTCTACTGAACTTAGCAGACAATACCTATACATATACCAATTAGTGAAGCCTGGTGAAATAATTATTGCTAAAATAACGTATAATGTTTTAGTACTTCTAGTAGTTAGTTTAGCCTTAATGGGAGCAATGAGTTTATTTACAATTCATCCTATTGAAAATTACAAACTATTTTTCTTAGCAGTCATTTTGGGTTCAATTGGTGTTTCTGTTTGTTTTACTTTTGTAGCATCTGTACTAGGCCAACAAGCTGGACAATCTGTTTTGATGTCAGTTTTATCACTTCCTTTAATCATTCCTATACTTTTATTGTTACTAAAGGTAACTGCTAGTTCTCTTGGAATACTTTCGGATACTGGAATTAATTCAGATTTAATCTTATTAGCGGGAATTGACTTAATTTTATTTGGAGTTGCTGTAATTATTTATCCATTTTTGTGGAGAGTTTAAAGTGTGTTTTGACTAATATTATAAATGTAAATAGATGAAGTCTTTGTGGTGGAAAATAATAACTATTGGTTTACTTCTTTATGCACTTTTAGTAGGCATGTTAACTCCTATGAAACCTGGGATTACTAATATTTCACCACTTGTTGTTTCCTCAGGAAAAAAAGTAAGTCTTGAAGTAAAAGCATACAATGCAAATCTACAATCAAATGCTATAACGTCTTATTTAAGAAAAGACTCTAGTTCATATATCACTGCTACCAATTTAAGAATTAAGGATGATCTATTTGTAATAGATTTTCAGTTACCTCCGCATGTTGATGGTGAAAGTAATATTCAACCATTGACACTTTTTATTACAGATAAAGAAAATGGAACCTTAGTGTATCCTGAAGGAATTCAACTAAAAAAGGGTGATGTCCAAGGTATTGCGCAATGGAATTCAGGTACTCATCCTAAATTATATAAAAAAGAAGGCTTTTTATTTCCATACCGAAACATTCTTATGGAAACAATGAGGAATACCTTCTATCATGTTTCTCTTTGGTTTGCCATGTTTATTCTATTTTTTGCAGGAATGATTTGCAGTATTATCTATTTAATAACTAAAAAATTAGAATTTGATCATAGAGCATCTTCGTTAATATATAGTGGTATACTTATGGGAATCCTTGGCATACTTACGGGATCCATTTGGGCGAAAGCCACATGGGGAGCTTATTGGACCGATGATGTGAAACTAAACATGTCAGCGATTTCAATGTTAATTTACTTAGCTTATTGGATTTTAAGATCTGGGATAGAGGATGTGGAAAAGAAAGCAACTGTTAGTTCAGCATATAATATTTTTTCATTTGTTGTGATTGTACCATTGATTTTTGTGATACCTAGAATAACTGATTCACTTCATCCAGGAAATGGTGGAAACCCAGCTTTCGGAGGTGAAGATATGGACAATACAATGCGTGCTGTTTTTTATCCGGCAGTAATTGGTTTCACTTTACTGGGAGTTTGGCTTGGTCAAATTTTATTGCGTATAAAAAGAATAA
>CAYOIL010000077.1:0-7768 GCA_964403985.1 uncultured Saprospiraceae bacterium | reverse complement strand
TATCTTATTTCAAATGTAAATCTAACTTTGTAGCACATTACTGAAATTAGAGTTTCTTTAATTTAAAATCAAATATGAGAGTAATTTTTTGTTTCATTTTTTCCATTCTAATAAGCATTAATTTAAGCGCACAATCTGGCAGTTTTCTAAGCGAAGGTAAGTTGATTACAGTCGTATTAGTTTTAGCAGCAATTTTGATAGGAGTGTTCGCTTATCTTTTTATTTTAGATAGGAAACTTACTAAAATTGAAAATCAAATTAATAATGAGTAAACAAGTTAGATTTTATGAAAGTGTTCTTTCAAATTTTGATAAAGCAGCAGCACATTCTGATTTGCCAGCTGGCTTATTGAATCAGATAAGAGCATGTAATGCAGTTTATCAAATGCAATTTCCTGTCAAAATAGGAAATAAGTATGAAGTAATTTTAGCTTATAGAGTTCAACATTCACATCATAGGTTACCTACTAAAGGAGGTATACGTTTTTCAGGTATGGTAGACCAAGAAGAGGTTATGGCTCTTGCATCATTAATGACCTATAAGTGTGCGATTGTTGATGTTCCTTTCGGAGGAGCTAAAGGTGGAGTCAAAATTTCAACGTCTAAATATGACGAAGAAGCTTTACAGAAAATAACAAGAAGATATACCACCGAATTAGTACGTAAGAATTTTATTGGACCTGGAATTGATGTCCCAGCCCCAGATTATGGAACAGGGTCTAGAGAAATGGCATGGATTCTTGACACATATAATCAATTGAAAAGTGGTGATATTGATGCTTTAGCATGTGTAACTGGTAAGCCAGTAAACCATGGAGGAATAGCAGGTAGAACAGAGGCAACTGGTAGAGGAGTGTTTTATGGTTTAAGAGAAGTGTTATCTTATGAAGCTGATATGGCTGAATTAGGACTTACTACCGGAATGAAAGGCAAGAAAATTGTAATCCAAGGACTTGGAAATGTAGGGTCTTATACAGGAACAATATGTCAAAAAGAAGGAGGAGCTTTAATCGTAGGAATCTCTGAAAGAGAAGGTACAATCGAAAATCAAGAAGGTATCGATATTGATAAATTGATAAGATATAGAAAGCAAAACGGATCAATCTTAGGTTTTCCAGGGACAACAACCTTACCTGAAAGAGATGATTGGTTAGGAATAGAATGTGATATCCTAATTCCAGCAGCTTTAGAATCTCAAATAAGAGAAGATAATGCGCATAGAATTAAAGCTAAAATAATTGGTGAAGCTGCAAATGGACCGGTTACTGATATCGCTGAAGATTATTTAACTGAGAAAGGAATAATGATCATTCCAGATATGTATTTAAATGCTGGTGGAGTTACGGTTTCTTATTTCGAGTGGTTAAAGAACTTATCTCATATGCGTTTTGGTAGATTAGAGAAAAGATTTGATCAGAACACTTATGGTAATATTGTAAATCTAGTTGAAAAAACTACGGGTAAAAAAATTACTGAAAGGGATAGAGCAATGATTGTAAGAGGAGCTGAAGAAGTAGATTTGGTGAGATCTGGATTGGAAGAAACTATGATCAATGCATACAAGGAAATTAGAGATATTTTCAAAAGACGAAAAAAGATGAAAACTTTGAGAGAAGCAGCTTTTTTATCGGCTTTAAATAAGATTGCAAGCGACTATTTACAATTAGGTGTTTTTCCATAATTGTTAGATTTTAAGCAATAGTTCGTTTGCTTGTAAAATTTATGTTAATTATTCTTCCCTTTTGAAGAATATAATTTTAAAAATGCCTTTATTTGTGTTTACACATATACAAAAGTATTAATGTAAACACCGATAAAGGCATTTTAAATATCCCATTTTTATTTTTCGAACCCCCCAAAGTTTAAATTAAAAGAACATATATGAAATTAGATAAGATAGATTTAAAAATATTAGAACAATTACAATCTAATTCTAAGATTACGAATTTAGATCTTTCAAAAAAAATTGGTTTATCACCTGCTCCTACATTGGAGAGAGTAAAGAAATTAGAACAAACAGGAGTTATTACTTCATATCACGCAAAGGTAGATCCTGAAGCTCTTGGACTGAAAATAAATACTTATGTTCAAGTTAATCTAGCTTGGCAAAAGAATAAAGCTTTAGAAAATTTTATAGCAAAAGTTCACGAAATTGATGAAATAACAGAATGTTATATTATTACTGGAGATGCTGATTTTATTATGAAAATTGTTTGTAAAGATATTGCTACTTATGAGCAATTATTATTCAAAAGACTTTCACAAATAGAAGAGATTGAAAGAATTAAAACGCTTATGACTTTATCTAAAGTTAAAAAGTCAAAAGTATTACCTTTTGATTACGAAAACGATAGTGTTAATGACTAAAAAGAAATCTCTTATTTGGGAGATTATTAAAGATAATAGTATAAAAGGCTACTTATTCGGAACAATGCATGTTTCAGGAAAAGTAGCCTTTTCTAATTTTGAATTAATTCAAGGTTTAATAGATTCTTGTGACTGTTTAGCAACAGAAGTTCCTTTAGATCAAGAGACTCAGAAAGAAATGGGGAGACATATGAGTTTTCCTAAATATACTTCACTCAGCGAAATTTTAAGTGAAAAGAGATATAATAAGTACAATAATCAACTTATTAAACATTTCGATCTAGAACTCGATATTTTTAATAAAATCATGCCTTTATTTTTAATTAATGTGATTACTCAAAAATCACTTACTAAAGATTTAAGCTTACTACATATGTCAATGGATGCCGAATGCTGGAACTATGCAAGTCAGAAAGGTTTACATTTAACAAGTGTAGAATCTCTGGAGGATCATATAAATACTTTATACTCTATACCATTGGAATATCAATTGAATGCACTAAAAGCTGCAATGTCAAATTTGCCAAACTTTAAAAAGAAAGCAAAAGAAATGTTGGAGGTTTATGTAACACAAGATATTCATTCCTTATACAAATCATCCAAAAAATCATTAAAAGAAATAAAGGATATCCTCTTGTATAGTCGAAATGTTAAAATGGCAGATAATATTTCTGAAATTCTTAAGGAATATAAAGGCTTTTTTGCTTTCGGAGCTGGCCACTTATCTGGAGAAATGGGAGTCATTAGACTACTAAAACAAAAGGGATACAAAGTTAAACCTTCACCTTTAGCCAAAGAATTAACCCCCAGTCTTGCACTATAATGCCCATTATAATAAATTCTTTATAATTAAATTTTAAATTTCCACCTTCCCTTCACATCTTTTTTAATAGAAAGACGGTTTATCTATTGTAATAATTGACTTAATAGTGAATCAAATTAAAATTAAAGTTTTTATAGTAATTCCATTACTGATTATACTTTTCACCTCTTCTCTTTCAAGCCAAAAATTCACACTATCTGGATATGTGAAAGATGTTTCTAATGGTGAGACATTAATTGGTGCTGCAGTTTTCAATAAAGAAAAAACCAATGACGGAACTGTAAGTAATACTTACGGATTTTACTCTTTATCACTTGATAAAGGCACATATACAATTGTTTATTCTTATCTGGGCTTTCAAAATCAAGAATTTGAAATTGTTTTAGACAAGGACATAGAACTAGATGTAGAGATGGATAATGGTGTTTTTATTGATGAAATAGTCGTTTCTGCCGAAAAAGATGAAGCTAAAAAAAATGTTGAATCAACAAAGATGGGAACTGTAGAGTTGCCTGTTGAGCAGATTAAGAAACTGCCTGCTCTTATGGGTGAAGTAGACATTTTAAAATCTATCCAATTATTACCTGGAGTAAGTTCGGGAGGAGAAGGAAACTCTGGTTTTTATGTACGAGGAGGAGGACCTGATCAGAATTTAGTTTTACTTGATGAAGCACTTGTTTATAATAGTGGCCATTTATTAGGCTTTTTTTCTGTGTTTAATGCTGATGCAATAAAAAATACAACCTTAATAAAAGGTGGTATGCCAGCTAATTATGGAGGAAGATTATCTTCAGTTGTAGATGTTCAAATCAAAGAAGGAAATAATAAATTTTATGAAGCAGAAGGAGGCATTGGTTTAATATCTTCAAGATTAACCTTCCAAGGGCCCATTGTAAAAGATAAAGCTTCCTTTATTATTAGTGGAAGAAGAACTTACATTCTTGATTTGTTGCAACCCTTCTTAAAAGGTGGGAATTTCGAAGGAACAAATTATTTTTTCTATGATTTAAATACAAAGTTGAATTGGAAGCTAAGTAAGAAAGATAAAATATTTATAAGTGGTTATTTCGGTCGTGATGTTCTGACTTTAAATCAACCTAATAGAGATTTTGAATTCAACCTTCCATACGGAAATTCAACGATAACAGCAAGATGGAATCACTTATTCAACAATAAGTTATTCATGAATGTAACCGGTGTATATAATGATTATCAATTTGAATTTTTAGGAGGTCAAGATGAATTTAAGTTTCAATTGTTTAGTGGGGTAAAGGATTACAACTTAAAAGTAGATTTTGACTTCTTTGCTAACAATAAACACTCCATTAAATTTGGATTAAATTCAACACATCATGAATTAACACCAAGTACGGTTTCGGCTAGTGCAGGCGATGTTAATTTTAAATCAACTATAGATCCTAAGTATGCTTTAGAAAATGCTATTTATGTTAAAGATGAATGGAAGATCAATTCAAGAATAAGCCTTGATTATGGTCTTAGATATTCCATTTTCACGCAAATAGGACCTTACACAAGAGATGAAAGCACATCATTTGAACCTTGGGAAGCTGTTAAAACATATCAAGGATTTGAGCCTCGTATTTCTGGTAAATATTCTTTTAGTGAAAATCAATCGATAAAAGCTGGGATAACGAGAACAAATCAATATATACATTTGGTTAGTAACTCTTCATCTACATTGCCAACAGATGTTTGGTCTCCATCTACAGAAAGAGTAAAACCGCAATTAGGAATACAATATGCCATTGGGTATTTTCAAAATTTTCTTGACAATATGGTTGAAACATCAATTGAAATATATTATAAGGATTTACAAAACCAATTAGATTATTCAGAAACTTCAGTTACTGAATTAGGTGTTGATGAAGAATTAAAATTTATTTCAGGAAAAGGGAGAGCCTATGGTGCAGAACTATTCGTTAAAAAATCAAAAGGTAAGCTAAACGGTTGGGTAGGGTATACTTTAAGTCGATCGGAGAGGTCTTTTGATGATATTAATAATGGAGAATGGTTTGCAGCTGTTTATGATAGAACACATGACATTTCTATTGTAGCGAATTATAGTATTTCACCAAAATGGGATGCCAGCGCAGTTTTTGTTTATGGAACAGGACAGGCATATACTCCTTTAGCTGGATTGTATTCAATTGAGAATACTTTGAACTTCTTTTATGGACCTAGGAATAGTGCTAGGTTACCTGATTATCACAGAGCTGATATTTCAGTAAATTACAATCCGAAACCAAATTTAAATAAGAAATTTTCTGGTAGCTGGTCATTTGGTATTTATAATATTTATAATAGGAAAAATCCTTTTTTCACTTATTTCGAAGAATCACCTGATAGTTTGCCCACAGCACCTGCTTTGGATTCATATAAGGTGACAATTTTTCCAATAATTCCAAGTATAACATATAATTATAAATGGAGACAAAAAGTAAAAAAATGAAGCAATATATAATCTTGTTGTTTAGCGTTTTATTGTTTATTTCATGTGAAGAAGAATTCATACCTGACTTTGCAAATGAAGAACCAACAGTTGTAGTTGAAGGTTATATACAAGCCGGAGAACAAGCTTCTCCAATAGTAGTTACTTTATCCAAAACATATCCATTATTCCAGAATAGTGATAATATTAAAGGTCCAGAATTATATTTAGGAGGTGCGACTATGAAAGTTGAGGGGAATGGACAAAGTATAATTTTGACAGAAGTTTGCACCGAATCATTAGATCCAGAAATAAAAGAATTACTGATTAGTACATTGGGCCTGGATAGCGCATTTTTTGAAGTAGATATTTGTTTTTATTCTGATATTAATAATGAAATAAATGCTGAAGTGGGTGAAAAGTATCAACTTACTATTGATTTTGAAGGAGAGCAGTTGACAGCTGAAACATCAATTCCAGAATACATCCCTATCGATTCATTTAATATATTTGATCCTCTTAACAACTCGATGTTTAGGCAATTAAATGGCTATTTAAATGATCCTTTGAATCCTAATTATTATAGAATTAAAATTGGTCTGAATGGCGGTGCTTTAAGAAATACATTTAGTGTGACAGATGATTTATTATTTGATGGACAATCGTTTGAATTTCCAATAAATAAACAGCCAGATCCTTCAGAAACTGATTTAGATCCAACAATCGTAGGTCTTTATTCAATAGGTGATTCTCTTTTGATTCAATGGCAAACCATAGATGAGGGACACTTTGATTTTTGGAATACCTTAGAATTTGCAAGAGGGAATCAAGGTCCTTTTGCATCATATACCAGAGCTGCAACTAATATAAATGGCGGTATAGGTGTATGGGGAGGATCTTCAATTGGTTATTATAATGTAGCTATTGAATAATTGATTTATTAGTATTTTTTTTGGGCTTTAAGCCCAAAAATAAAAGATAGATTCCATATAATAAATAAGACCAAATTATTAAAATACCTTGTATTACAAGAATGTAATATGGCCACTCTGGAAAAGCACTAAACAAAGTTTTACCCGGTGGTTTTGCAATCAAATACATGTAATTACCTTCTGTTAAAAGATTTACCCCGTATATAAGGAGTGCCAGAATATTTAAACCTAAAAAGCTTTTCCATATATCAATATGTTTTAATTTCCATTTCCAATTGATTATTGGATAAAGGATAAGAGTAACTAAAAGCATGTGTACCGCCCAGTATCTTATTGCATCCCAGTGGAAAAGACTTGTTTGAACTGTAGGTGTGAAGTTAGCTTGAGAACAACCTAATATGATCCAAAAGAACAAAATTGCCCATAAGTTTCTTGAAAGAGTAAAAAAGACGAATATTAAGAAAAAAGGTAAAAAATTACATAAATGAAAAGGAAGATCATTTGCTATACTAAATGTGCCTTCTAAAATTTTAAACGGGATTTTTAATAGTTGAAAAATACTTATAATAACAGAAAGAGATAGTAATAATTTACGTTGTTTTAAGTAAGTCCATTTCTTTGTCCCTTTATATAATAGTATTGATAGCGCAATACCTACTATCAATATAAGAAGATGTTCTAATGAATATGGATTAAAAACTTCTGATGAGAATAATGTATTCAACTGAAAAGTGTTTATTCAAATGTAAAGAATAATATTAATATCAAAGAAATGGATGTAATCAAGACAGCTTATTTTATATAAATTTTAATGTCAAGATCTTGATATTAATGACTTTTGTATAATTCACTTTATTTAATTAGTAATTCGAAAAAAATAAGAATAGTAAATTACCTTTGTGGTAAATATATCAGTATGAAAGAGAAAGAAATCAAAGTAAAAGTTAGATTAGATAAGGATAATGTTCCAGAAGATATAAGTTGGTCAGCGGACGATCAAGCTGGGGTGGTAAAAGGAAAAGCATTTATGTTGTCAGTTTTTGATAAGGAAACATTAGATACATTAAAAATTGATCTTTGGACAAAAGAGATGCAAGTACACGAAATGGATCGATTTATTTTTCAGACACTTAGAGGAGTTACCGATACTTATTATAAGGCAACGAATAATGCAGAGTTAGCGAATGAAATGCAGAGG
>CAYOIL010000076.1:1859-15225 GCA_964403985.1 uncultured Saprospiraceae bacterium | reverse complement strand
TATTAATCTTTGTATTTTTTAGTTTAAAAAAAAATACAAAAGTCTATTCTAATTGAATAGAAATAATAAAATGAAATAAATATTTAAAAAGGAATTATTATATAACTACAAACTAATTTGAATTCTTTTATTAACTAACTGCCCCACACTTTCACCTTGAATCTGACCAAAAGTAATAGCTGGCATATAATGAATTCCACCATATAGTCTACTTATTGCAGCCTCTTCACTAGCTTCTATAAAACTATCAAAATGCCTTACTGGCAAACCAAACTTCAATTCTACACTGTCTTCGAAATTAAACCCTTGTCCATATATATCAGTTAAAACATAAGCTGCCGCAGTAGAAATTACAGAATGACCGGAAGTGTGCTCAGGAAATGGAGGTGTTTGTAAGAGAGGTACCCATGTTTTATCAACAAACTCATTTATTAAAGTTTCAGGGCGCACTAAATTACTTCTATACTTTTCATCCCAACAACTTATGAAACCATCAAATAAACTAATCGATGTTTTCGCATAAGTTACCGTGGCTTTTGTCAAATTATCCTCTGCTTTCCTGCTCGCAATTTCTGCAATACCCATCCAATGACCTCCTGGTGTGATTTTCTTAGTTGCATACATCACATGCCCAGTCAAATTCATTACATAGGGATTACAATCCCAAAAACTAGCTATTTCTTTTTCCTCCGCAGTAACATTTTTTACAGTTTCATATACCTGCATTAATTCATTATAAAAAGGAGAACCTTCTTGCATATCAAAAGCTGTAGGTGGATCAGGAACAAATTGATTTGCTGAGTCCAACACCATAGGACGTATTTTTTTCCAACTTGGTTCAATTCCTTCCATGTAACCTGGAGGAGTTGGCTTCCATCTATTTTTTTCATTCTTTATTGTATACTTTGGAAAAGACCGTGTCTCTTTATAATTATCAGTATTAGACCACTCGACAATCTTCGAAGCTACTAATTGACCATATTCTATAGAATTTTTCCACTTCGTTTTATCATATGAATACTCTTTAAAATTCTTATATAATTCTGCTCTATATTCTTCTAATTTTGATTCGGAGAAAATAAAATTTTTGGCGGAAGCCAAAAATGCTTCTAACGTTGAAAGACTATAATAAATTGATTTCTTAGGAGCTGGAATTGAAGGCATGTCTCGTAAATCATACGATAATGATCTATAACTTGAATCTTTTACAGATTGAACTTCGTACGCAGCAACACTTGGATATACATAATTTCTACTCGCTTGTGGAGGAGAAAAAATATCATGGATTATAACATCCGTATAAGCATTCATTGCCTTATGTAAATGATCAGGATTCCCAATCTCTTGTAGGAACTCTTCTTCATTAACGGTGCAAGAGACAAGAAAACATCCTATCATTAAAACCCATACAACATATCTAAACCTATTATTTAACATATTTCAAAATCATTGATTCCCAAGGACGCAAATGTACAATTTCATCTGTATTCTGTATACTTGGATAATTTGACATAATTAATTCTGTAGATTTCAAATCAATACTGTATTGTTTTTCATGCCCATTCATATTCAGCAGAATACAATATTTTTCATTTGAGCCTACCCGATTATAAACAAAAAGATTTTTTTCCTTTTCAAGTATATGCAACTCACCATAAATCAAATCGTCATTCCCTTTTCTATATGCTATCAACTCTTTATAATAATTGAAAATTGACTTGCTACTACTTTTATCCGTTACACTATTTATTTCTTTGAAATTCGGATTCATTTTTAACCAAGGTTTACCTTTTGTAAACCCAGCATTTTCTGATGAATCCCACTGAATAGGAGTTCTGACATTGTCTCTACCCTCTTTATAAACTGCCTTCATAAATTCATCTTTATCCATATCTCCATTCACAACAAACTCTTCATAAAAATTTAACGTCTCTACATCATCATATTCTTCAATTGTTTCAAATCTAACATTTGTCATACCTATTTCTGATCCTTGATAAATGCATGGTGTTCCTCGGAATGTCAACAATAATGTAGCAAATAAGGTAGCACTTTCATATCTAAACTCATTATCATTACCCCATCTACTAACTAAGCGCGCAAAATCATGATTGTCTAAGAAAATATTATTCCATCCTTCTCCTGAAACTTTATCATCCCATCGAATCAAAATATCTAGTAAATCAGTCAATTCGTATGGTTGCTGATCAAACTTACCTTTTTCTCCAAAACCCAAAAACATGTGTTCAAGTTGAAAGATCATATTTAATTCTCTTCGATCAGGATGAATATAATTCATCGCAGTCATAGTCGATATTCCTGGACCTTCTCCTACAGTCATAATATCATAATGCTGTAAAACATCTTCATAAAGTTCATTTATGTATTCATGTACTTTTGGCCCATTTGAATAGGCAGTTTCAACTAATTCAGAAAATGATTCTGCATCGGAATCTTGGAACGGAAGACGCTTACTAATTAATGGAATTACATCCATTCTAAAACCATCAATCCCTTTATCCAGCCAAAATTTCAATATATCTTTTACTTCCTGTCTAACTGTTGGATTTTCCCAATTTAAATCAGGTTGCTTCTTTGTAAATAAATGCAGATAATATTGACCACTAGCTTCGTCAAGTTCCCAAGCTGATCCGCCAAAAAATGATACCCAATTATTTGGTGGTCCTCCATCCTTTCCTTCTCTCCAAAAGTAATAATCCCTATATTCGTTTTCTTTCGAAGATTTTGACTTTTCAAACCAATCGTGTTCATCACTAGTATGGTTGACTACAACATCCATAATTAGTCTTATTCCTCTTGCATGTAACCCAACTAATAATTCATCGAATTCTTGCATAGTACCGAATTCAGGGTGAATAGAATAATAATCTGAAATATCATAACCATTGTCATCATTAGGGCTATCATAAACTGGTCCTAACCATATGATATCAACGCCTAACTCTTTTAAATAATCCAATTTAGAAATGATTCCTTTAATATCTCCTATTCCATCTGCGTTAGAATCTTTAAAAGATCTTGGATAAATTTGATACATTACAGACTCTTTCCACCACTTCTTTTGCATACTAATTGATTTGTTTATTAATTTTGTGAGTCAAACATAATGAATGTATCCATATTTTCGAACTCTAAGATGGGTTGTTTTTTCGGGCTCAAGGCCCAAAATCACTAATCCACAAAATTCTACTTTTATTACAAGTCGAGTATGGCTTTCTGATATCGATGTTTATCCAGAATTAAATAATGGAAGACACCTCACAATTATGGACATTGGTCGCTATAATCATGGTGTAAAAATGGGCTTATTTAAAGTTTTAAGAGAAAATAAATGGGGATTGATGGTAGCTGGTAATTTTACAAGATATAGAAGACGAATAAAATTCCTTCAAAAATTTACTTTAGAAACAAGGATTGTAGGCTACGATGAAAGATGGTTTTACTTTTATCAAGAAACTAAAAGAAATGGCAACATCCATTCTAGCGCTCTTATAAGAACTGCAGTTACTAGTAAAAATGGCTTAGTTCCAAGTAAAAGTGTATCTGAAAAAATGAAACTCGAATATCAGCCAAATGTTCCTGAATGGGTAACGAAATGGATTGAACTTAATGAAATCAGTCCACAATTATAAAAATGAAAGTACTTTTACCTACCATATACTAAGTATAAATACCCATTTAATTATTTTTTTGTTTGATTTAATAATACAATTAAAGATATTTTTTACTTTTAAGATGTAAAGTAGAGATGCTTTGACATTTTGCAGTTTTGTCGAAGCGATACCTCAATTGACCAATTGCCCTCTACTAGTATTCATTATCTCAATTTCATCTATGGGGGCATTGGTTTTTTTTCAATTCATATCCTTTTTGATAGATTTTAATGAATGTATTACATATATTCATTATATATATCTTTCTATCATATAATATTATTAAATATTTATTCATTTGATTACGAAGTTTTAACACGAAAAGCTTGATTTAGATATAGACATTAACGAACTTTGTTAGCATTGATAATGAATTAAATATAAATTTTAGATGAACAAATTTCTACTTTCTTTCCTATTTGCATTTTTTACTTTATTTTCTTCTTTCACTAATGCACAATGTGTTGGAGATGACCCTTTAATCTCTCAAGTAGCTGAAGGCTCAAGTAATAACAAAGCTGTTGAATTATATAATCCTAGTACTGGACCATTAGATCTGTCACTTTACCAATTAGTTAGATATGCTAATGGAAATGCAACTGGAACTAGTATTGCTTTATCAGGAATGTTAGCTCCAGGCGAAGTCTATGTTTTAGCTAACCCATCTGCTGACGCAGCTATTTTAGCAATTGCAGATCAAGAAAGCGGAACAATTTCACATAATGGAAACGATCACTATGTTTTAGAATTAATTGCAGATGGATCTGTAATTGACTCATATGGTGATGTTGGTAATACTTCAACATTTGGTGCAAATCAAAATATGGAACGAGTTTTAACACCAGGTATGCCTTGTCCATATGATACTGATATATCTGATGACTTTGACCCTGCAGCTTATTCTTCTGAAGCTTATTCAACAGGATTACCTACTGGTTTAGGTGATGCTATTCTTCCTATTGAACTTAAGTCTTTTAGAGTAGTTGCTACTAATGATATTGTAAATCTTAACTGGGTTACAATTAATGAAATCGATAATTCGCATTTTAATATTTTACATAGTACTAATGGTTTTACCTTTAGAACTATTGGTCAAGTTGATGGAGCAGGATTTAGCACAGAAGAATTAGAATACTCGTTCGAATTCAGAAATGCTATAAATGGAAAAAACTACTTCCAACTTGAACAAGTAGATTTCAATGGTGATTCAGAAAAATTTAATATAGAAGTTGTTACAATTGAAAAAGGAAATGATATTAAAATTTTCCCATCTACGGCAGATAGTAAAATTACTGTTGAGGGAATTGATTCTGATTCAAATTATACAATATATACAATCACTGGACAATCAATTCAGACTGGTATTACAAGTGGTTCAATAAATGTTGATAACTTATACAATGGATCTTACTTTATTCAAGTAAATGGAACAACATTAAAATTCTTTAAGAACTAATAGTATTAAGAATCTTAAAAAAAATAGGCTAACTCCAAACGAAGTTAGCCTATTTTTTTTGTTCCATGTTATAGCTACTAAAAACAACTACTCATCATTCAATTCTCCCCATACATCTGCCAATGGGTCGCTAAAGTTTGTCCCTCCAACTAAGAAATCTTTAGAAATTATTTCTGATTCTGATAATCCAAAAAGAACTAATTCCATTGCGAAAAATGGATCACTAAGATACAATTCAGAAGTACTTGCCAATGATTCTAGACCTGCAACTTCTTTCAATGATTCCTCATACTCGCTTTGTGAAAAGTCATTCAACAAATCCATTTGGTTTCCTCCACCAAAATATTCTTTTATTACCCCATAAGGATCCCGTTCTTCTCCTCTCGACATCTTATTCGGATTCGGGAAATACTTCAAAAACATTAACTTCAAGGCTGAATTAATGAATGACAATGCAACGGTATGTGCACCTTCTTGTTCTCCTTCATATACTAATTCAACTTTCCCTGTAATGGCCGGAATTATTCCCCATAAATCTGTGATTCTTCCAAACCCCTTCTTTTCTCCATTCTTTAGCATTCTTAACTCTATCGTAGAGTACAAATTCTCCATTGCCGATATACTCAAACGTGCACTTACTCCACTTTTTTCATCTACATAATCACTTTCTCTAGCCTCAAAACTTGAAAACTCTATTAATTCAGCGAGACAGTGTGGTACATATATATTGTCTCTTTGAAAATCATTTAACTTCGATTCCTGCTCAGTTATGCTCATTGCATCTTCAATTGACTCTGGATAATGAGTTAAAATCTGACTTTCGATCCTATCTTTTAAAGGTGTTATTATTGATCCTCTATTTGTGTAATCTTCTGGATTAGCAGTAAATACAAATTGAATTTCAAGAGGCAAAGCCATTTTAAAACCTCTAATTTGAATGTCTCCTTCTTGTAAAATATTAAAAAGAGACACTTGAATTCTTGCTTGTAAATCTGGTAATTCATTCATTACAAATATACAACGATGAGACCTAGGAATTAATCCATAATGAATAACTCTTGGATCACTATATGGCAACTTTAGTGAAGCTGCTTTAATAGGGTCTACATCCCCTATTAAATCTGCAACTGAAACATCTGGTGTAGCTAGTTTTTCTATATATCGGCTATCTCTGTGTAACCATTCAATAGGCGTAGAATCTCCCATTTCAGCTACCATTTGTTGACCAGAGTACGTAATAGGATGCATAGGGTCATCATTCAATTCATTACCTTTAATTACTGGTATAAATTCATCCAACAAACTAACCAATAATCTTGCCATTCTGGTCTTTGCTTGCCCTCTCAAACCCAACAATAATATATTGTGTCTAGAAAGCAATGCTCTTTGTACATCAGGTATGACAGTTTCATCATAACCTACAATATCAGAAAACATTTTTTCTCCTTTCGACAACTTTTCTCTTAAATTCTCTCTTATCTCTTGTTTGATCGTCCTCGGCTTGTAAGTAGACTTTTTAAGATCTCCTAGAGTATGTATTGATTTGTATTTCATTCTATTTATTTTCTCTTTCTTTTATTTTCTTTGTAATCCATAAAAACAAATTCGCCTAAACCTTCAAGCGAACTATAAAATGCTTTCCCATTATTTGCTTTTGTAAATTGATCTACAAATTGGACTAGATATGGGTCTCTAGCAATCATAAATGTTGTAATAGGGATTTCTAATTTTCTTGCTTTCACTGCTAAGGATAAGGTTCTATTTAATATACCTCTATCTAGACCAAAACTGTTCTTAAAATATTTCTTCCCCTTCTTAATACATGTTGGCTTTCCATCAGTTATCATCATAATCTGCTTATTGTTATTCTTCTTTTTTCGAAGAATATCCATAGCTAATTCTAATCCAGCAACTGTATTTGTATGATAGGGGCCAACTTCTAAATAGGGTAAATCCTTTATTGTTATTTTCCATGCATCATTCCCAAAAACTATTATGTCTAGCGTATCATGAGGATATCTTGTAGTAATTAATTCAGATAAAGCCATAGCTACTCGTTTAGCCGGAGTAATCCTATCTTCACCATATAAAATCATTGAATGAGAAATATCGATCATCAGTACAGTACTTGTTTGTGACTTATAGTACGTTTCATGAACTCTTAAATCTCCTTCTTGTAAGCGAAATTCATCAATTCCATTATTGATCTGAGCATTACGAAGTGATTCACTAATATTAATGTGATCTAGTTTATCACCGAAATTATATGGCTTAGTTTCAGAAGTTGCTTCATCGCCCATTCCTGAAAATCTAGTATTATGCTCCCCTCTTTTGGATTTTTTTAATTGATCGAAAATATCTCCTAATGCCTTTTGACGTAGTGCAATTTCCATTTTCGAAGTAGGGACTTTTCCTAAAGGACCTCCACCTTGTTTATCATTTTTTATAAAGCCCTTTTCTTCAAGATCCTTGATAAAATCACTAATTCCATAATCTGCAGTCGTAAGCTTGTATTCTTTATCCAAAGCAGTTAACCAACTCAAAGCTTCATCAATATTTCCAGAAGTATATACTAATAAATCCTGAAAAATCTTGAGTAACTTATCAAAAGTACTTTCATTGGGGTCGCCTGGAGCAGGCTTTTGAAATCTATATCCTCGCATCTTCTTTTCTTGTACAGTAAAAACGAAGATATAGATTTTATGTTTAGCGTTCAGCTATATCTTTATTATTTTTTTTGTCTCAATGTAGTTCCCTTCACTTGTAAATAACTGTATGAAATACACTCCATTATATTGGTTTGTAAAATCAATTAAACTAACATTATTCTTTTTTACTACTAATTGACCATTTGAATTATAAATTGATGCATTAATTTCAATTTCACTTTTTATTATTAGATCATTTTGAACAGTTGTAGGGTACACTTGAACATCTATTGGATTGATTTCATTTCTTACTGATAAAACTTCTGAAAAATCTTCTGTTCCATTAAAGTCAACTTGCATTATTCTATAGTAATAGATGGGAGATAAAATCTCTTCATCCATAAATTCATAAGACGTGCTTTCTGATGAAAACCCTACTCCATTTATCTTTGCTACAGTGTTAAAACTTTTACCATCAGAACTTTTTTGAATTTCGAAATAATCGTTATCGGCTTCCATCGCAGTTTCCCAAGTAATATAATTTCCTCTTTCTAAAGGTTCAACATCAAATGAGGTCCATTCAACAGGCAATACAATTAATGCGGAATTACTATAAACAACATCTCCACCAGTATTCCCATTTAAATTAACAGAATTACCTGCTAAATAAAAGATAATATCTTGAAATAGTGAAGGATCATTAGGTGTTGTATATTGAACATCCCAAACTGCTTCAGTTCCTGAAAATAATTTCGGGGTATTATGAACAAGTCTATTAATTGGATTTATCCTAGTTCCAGCATCAACTACTGTAAAGCTTCCTCTTTGCAAATTATTAAATCCATTTGTCGCAACCAACTGAAATCCAGCAGCATCTAAAACACCATCAGCATCTGGTTCGTTAACAACAACTTGAAAATCATATGTCTGCCCAGGTTCGAATTCAGCTGGAAGACCAACAAAATCAATTGTCCCGCTGTTTGTTGCTGCACCTCCATGACAACTAGAACAATCATTATTATCGCCAGGTGCGCCAGCTCTTGCGTCATTTCTTCCCCCTGAGCTTGCAATAAAAAGACCAGCGACAATAATTAATATATATAAGTTTTGAAATTTCATAAAGTAGAGTTTTGTAAAAAATGGAATGCAGTTTTGTTACATAAAAATATAACTATTTAGTAGATTAGAGTACTTTAGTCGAAAAATTGCCGCCAAAGAAATCAAATAAATATATTTTCGCTGTAAATTATATCTTTGCCGACAAAATTCATATACATTGAGCATTTTAATTTTTCTTCTAGTTTCTTACATACTTCTAAGTATTTCACTTTTCTTTTTATTTAAAAAGACAGATGTTGATCCTGCAAAAGGGTTTATTCCTGGAGTAAATTTTATTGAATGGTGCAAGCTTATAGGCAGAAAACCTGTACATGCATTATGGTTATTATTTCCTATTGTAAACATCTTCATTTTTACTGGAATGGCTGTTGATCTTGTACGGTCGTTTAATAAATTAAAATTCTTTGATACTGCACTAGCAGTAATCTATGCTCCCGCTGCATTTTTTAAAACAGCATTTAATGATACTGACAAATATATAGGTCCAACTCTTACTCTTGAGAAAGAATACACTGACAAAATGACTCAAGCTCGAAAAGACAACAATGACTATGAGCTTAAAAAACTAATAGCAAATAATCCATATAAAAAATCTCAAGGTAGAGAATGGGTTGAATCAATAGTATTTGCTGTATTTGCTGCTGCTTTCATAAGAATGTTTTTAATCGAAGCATACATCATCCCTACTCCATCAATGGAGGGATCATTATTAGTAGGCGATTTTTTATTTGTGAGTAAAATGTCATATGGTATCCGAACTCCTCAGACAATTGCTATGTTTCCATTATTACATAATACTATACCTGGATTAAAGACAGAATCTTATTTAGAAAAGCCTTCTTTACCTTACTATAGATTACCAAAACTTGGCAATGTTGAATTAAATGACCCTATTGTTTTTAATTGGCCAGCTGGAGATAGTATATACTTGACAAAATCAAGGTCTTGGTCAGCTTATCAAGCTTCTCTTCCTGGAACATTACAAAATGATCCTAGTCTAGCTAATGAAATAAAAAAAGGTAACTTACGAACAAGACCTGTAGATAAAAGAGATCATTATATTAAAAGATGTCTTGGACTTCCTGGAGACTCTTTACAAATTATCAATCGCCAAGTGTATATTAATGGGAAGGCATTGGAAAATCCTACTGAAATGCAGTTTAATTACACTGCCTTTGACCCTTCTAATACAATAAACAGAAAAACTTTAAATCGTATTGGTTTAAAAAATGATGAGATAAAATCTTATCAACAAAGCAACGGCTACCTTCATTTGTTAACAATGAATAATGAAGAAGCAAAAAAAGTAAAAGAATCTTTTCCTAATATAAACATCAACTATACACGTGCTGATACTACTTCTACTCGTATCTTCCCCAATGACCCCAAAAACTTTAATACATGGACTGTAGATGATTTTGGGCCTATTTATATACCGAAAGCTGGTGAAACTGTTGTAATAACACCTAAAAATGTTGCTTTGTATAGAAGAATTATAGATGTTTATGAGAACCATGATTTTGAAATTAAAAAAGGAAGGATTTATATAGATGGTGAAGTGGCAACTTCTTATACTTTCGAACAAGACTATTATTGGGCAATGGGAGATAATCGCCATGCTTCAGAAGATTCTAGATTTTGGGGCTTTGTTCCTTTTGATCATATGGTTGGTAAACCTATTTTCATTTGGATGTCACTTAATGAGGGAAGTCTCTTTAAAGGAATACGTTGGAAAAGATTATTTAGTTCTGCGAACAAATTTTAAGCTTGTATTTTTATATATTGCAAGTAATTGAATCTAACAAATGAGAACAATAATTATAAGCCTTTTTATATCCATACTTTTGGGGCTCGGGGGCCCAAAAGCAATTGGTCAACTTCCTGTCACTGAAGTCTGGATGCTAGTATTAGACAATTCAGATAAAATTGAAGAAGTAAGCCTACTCAGCAATTTCAATCCAAAATCTTATAACAATCAAGCTGTATTCATGGATGATGACAATATCCTTATGACAGCAGAAATAGATAAAGGAAACACTGATATTATGATTCTAAATCATAAAAAGGAAGAATGGAAGCGATTAACAAAAACCCTAGAAAATGAATACAGCCCAAGAGCAGCAGGTAGAGAATCGATAACAACTGTAAGAGTTGAGCAAGATGGGACCAGTCAAGTGCTTTGGGAATACCCAAAAAATGCCAGTAATTCTGGTCAAATAGTATTAGATAAATATTCTAATATTGGATATTATCACCCACTTAGTAATTTAAAACTAGCGCTTTTTGTAATTGATAAAACTACTGATTTGCACATAATCAATTCAAGAAATGAACGTGTAGAATCCGTTACAAAGGATATAGGACGTTGTTTTCAAGTTAAAAAATCAGGGGAATTGTTGTTTATCAAAAAAGGTGCTCAATCTACAATTAATAGTTTCAACCCCGTTAACAAGAAATCACAAACATTGCACATCGCACTTGATAATAGCGAAGACTTTGTATTATATGGACCGGCTGAAATAGTATTAATGGCTCGAGGGTCTCAGATTTATCGTTACAATCCTACCTCTGCTGGCTATATATTAATGTGGGACTTATCAAAATATGGAATCAAAGCTATTTCAAGAATGGATTACAGAGATGGCAAACTATTATTGATAAATACGCCCTAATATGAATTTGAAGCATACTTTTTTAATAATCTGTTCTTGTTTTTTACTTAATATTTCTTGTATTTCCAAAAAGAAATTATCTAGTCCAATCAGTTATTCAGCAGAGATTGATAATTTTAGAGAACACAAAAAGCAAGAATTTAGGGAAAGTGATCGAGCTCCAATCAAAGGTAAAGAAATCGAATTGATGCGGTTTTTTGATGTAAATCCAGATTTCAAAGTAATTGCCAATGTTGAATTATTGCCAGAAGGAGAATCTATAAGCATTAAAACAAGTTCTGGCGATGAAAGACCATACATTCCTTATGCTAAATTAACTTTTGAGCTTGACTCAAAACCATATAGCCTCACCGTTCATACTAGCCGTTCTTTTGCCTCAGTACCAAAGTACAAAGACCTTCTTTTCTTAATGTTTTATGACAACACGAATGGAGAAGAAACTTATGGTGGAGGTAGATATATTGACCTTTCTAAAAAAGATATAGTAAATAATACATTGGAAATAGATTTCAACAAATGCTACCATCCCTACTGTCATTATAGTTCAGGCTACAGCTGTCCTATCCCACCCCAAGACAATTTCATTGATTTGAAAGTAACTGCAGGAGAAAAAAACTATGCAGGCACTTACAAAGGGGAGCATTAATGAGAAAATTTCACGACCAACTTGGTCGCACAATTGAAGTAAAAGATACTATTGCAAAGATTGTTTGCTTAGTTCCTTCTATAACCGAACTACTTTATGATTTAGGCCTTGGGGATAAAGTAGTGGGACGAACTAAATTCTGTATATTCAATGATCATGATGTCTCCGAAGCAGAGAAAATTGGTGGGACCAAGCAAGTTCATTTTGATAAGATCATTGAATTAAACCCTGATATTATCCTTGCAAATAAAGAAGAAAACACCGAGGAAATAGTGAATACCCTTGATGAACATTTTCCAGTATATGTTTCTTCCATACAAACAGTTCATGGCGCTCTTGCTATGATTGGTGATTTAGGACAAATTTTAAATGTGGAAAAGCAAAGTCTAGAATTAATACAAAATATTAATGACTTACAGATAGCTTTTCACAAAACTGCATTCGAGGAAAAAAAATGTATTTATCTTATATGGCAAAACCCAATTATGTCTGTAGGCATAGATACCTTCATTTATAATATGCTTCAAGAAATGAATTTTACGTCAGTGGTAAGAGATTTTCGCTATCCTGAACTTAGCATAGAAGAGATAAAGAATTCTAGTGCAGAATATATTTTATTGTCTAGCGAGCCCTTTCCTTTTGGCAAAAGCCATAAGAAACAGTATGAGAAATTATTTCCTAATAAAAAAACAATCCTAGTTGACGGAAGTTATTTTTCTTGGTACGGTTCTCGACTTTTAAAGGCTTATGATTACATGAAGATGTTGAGACAGACAATTTAAATAGTCCTTTAATTGTTTTTATAATAAATATTCTCTGTTGTTGTATGTTTGCTATGTTAGATTAAATTAACTGTTTCAATGAAAAATTCCTTTATCTTACTTTTCTGCCTTTTATCTATAGGGCTTTACGCCCAAAAGGTTGTTCCAAATGAACTGATAGTTGAATTGAAAGAAGGAAAAACAATTGATGATTTAGAAGCTTTTCTAACAGATTCTAGAACACAAATTAGTCTAAAAATTGAAAGAAAACTATCTCAAAATGAAGAATTCTATCTGTTAAAATCAATTTATGGAGACTCAATAACACCTGATTTAATAGATAATTCAAAACTATTTAACCAAATAAGCATATCGAGATTAGCGGAATTA
>CAYOIL010000076.1:0-1849 GCA_964403985.1 uncultured Saprospiraceae bacterium | reverse complement strand
GAATTACGGCAAAAGCCTGATGACACGTTTTATGCAAGTCAATGGCATCTACCAATAATAGATTTAGAAAAAGCATGGGATATTTCAACTGGAGGTAAAACCATTGACGGAGATGATATAGTAATTGCCGTTTTAGACGATGGCTTTTATTTAGATATAGATGATTGGGGAGATAATATATTTAGTAATCCGTTTGAAACAGTGGGAGATGCAAACTCTGATGATTGCCCTGGTGATTGTGGAGTAGACGATGATGGTGACGGTTTGATTGACGAGGATGGTTTTGGGAAAGAAAAAGGAGATCCATTATATGATCCATCATTTAGAGACGATGACGATGAAAATGGATACATAGATGATATTGTGGGTTTAAATGCAAGTTTATCTACAGATGCACATATTCAATTGAATCATGGTTCGGGATCTTCAGGGATAATAGGTGCAAAGACAAATAATACCAATGGGATTGCATCTGTAAATTGGAATACGAAAATTCTTCCGATAAGTAGCGGCTTAAAAGAGGCAGATATAATAGAAACCTACAATTATATCACAGATATGAGACGGTTGTATAATGAAACAGACGGAGAAAAAGGAGCATTTATTGTTGCTTGTAATTATTCCTTAGGTGTAGATTTTGGGTCACCAAGTGATTTCCCAATATGGTGTAGTTTATACGATAAGATGGGAGAACAAGGAATTATTAATGTAAGTGCAGTAAGTAATTCAAACTACAATATAGATATTGAAGGAGATATTACATCTCTATGTGATTCTGATTATTTGATAGCAGTGACATCTACAGATGCTGATGATAATTTTGCCGATGCTGCATTTGGAAGGGAGAATGTAGATATTGCAGGGCCAGGTGAAGACGCTTTTAGTCTTCGACCTACCAGTTCATCAGGATATGGACGTTTTAGTGGAACATCAGCAGCTGCACCGCATGTTGCAGGAGTATTAGGTTTGATATATAGTTTAGATTGCCCAGAATTTCTTACATACTTTAAAGAAAACCCTTCAAAAGTTGATAGTTTAGCAGAACTTATAATTCAATCTGGAGATGAGTTATCCAGCCTTAATTCGCTAGTACGATCAGAAAAAAGGATTAATGCTTTTAATGCGATGTTAGAAATTTCAAAATTTTGTGGAGGGACATCAGGAGAAGTAAATTTGACAACAGTTTATCCAAATCCAGTAGGAAATGTATTAACATATAGATTTGCTGCTGATCCTTCGGAAAAAATATATTTAAAAATTTATAATATTTTAGGTCAACTTATGATGGAAAGCGAACAGACCTTCCCTTTATTTGAAACACCTGAAGGCTCTATAAACACTAGTGATCTAACAACAGGCATGTATTTTCTAAGTTTGCAACAAGGAAGAAATGTGTCAACATCTAAATTTTACAAAGAGTAAAATTTAAAAAAGGCTTTGCAATAAGGAAAGAAAATTCTATCTTTGCGGTCTGAATTTAATGAGGTGATTGGAAGAAGGAGATATTGGCTCCGTAGCTCAACTGGATAGAGTACCTGACTACGGATCAGGAGGTTGAAGGTTCGAACCCTTCCGGAGTCACTTTAAAATAGAACAACATAAATCTGAATAATGTCCAGAATTTGTCAATTAACGGGTAAAAGACCTATCAGTGGAAACAATGTTTCTCACTCGAATCGTAAAACAAAAAGAAGATTTTTACCTAATCTTCACACAAAAAAGTTTTATATTCCAGAAACTGAAGAGTATATCACTTTGAAAGTGTCAACAACAGCTCTACGTACTATTAATAAAAATGGTATTTATGAGTATTTGAAAGAATGTAAAAGAAAAGGCTTCGACGTAGGAG
>CAYOIL010000075.1:4317-15266 GCA_964403985.1 uncultured Saprospiraceae bacterium | reverse complement strand
CTAGTAAAGACTGAGTTTTTAAAAGTAATCGTTTCCTTATAAACCCCAGTCTTTTCGTTGCACTCAATAATAAGAACTCCGTCTGTATATACATTTTCCTTATGGCCCCATCTTTCCATAAATTCTGTCTCTTCTACTTTTTCTCCTTCTTTGTTGATATCTATAAAAGTCACCATTAAATTTCTTTCTTTTCCATAGGCTACTTGAGGAATTCTAGATCTTTTAATGTCTAGAGGAGATTTATTTTTATTTACACGATTCGAATAATCAATTACTTCAGATCCCGAATCTTCATTTTCATCTTCCAGCTTTTTTTAACTCTCCTTACCATTGTTATATGGTGGAGGGGTAACTGAAACACCACTATTCGCTGAATCACCAAAAGCCGACCCTACAGCATCGTTATGCTCATTTTTATATTTATTTTCCATAAAATGTATGCTTTAAGATGGTTTTAATACGAATATTTGAATTTGGTAAAACATTGATTTAGAGGTAGCGATAGGATGTATTAAATCATTTAACAGACTCTTATCTACTTAATTTTTTGCGCCTAAAACTCATCTGTAATCCGATATTTGAGGAAAGTCCTTTTGTGGAGAATTTTCATATTGTTTTATTAAATCTTCTAATTTATCTTTATTAAGATTATTTATAAAATCCTCTGGATGCTCAACATCCATATTGAAAATTTCGAAAAAGTTTTCAATACCATGTTTTGCTACATACTTTCCTAAAATTGGATCATTTTTCTTAAGTACATACTTAAAATTTCCAGCTGCTTTTAATTGCCTTACTCTATTTAAAAGATCTATAATTTCTCCAGCATTTACATAGGAATTAATGTTACTTTCTCTACCTTCTATATCTATATCATTGTATTTTTCTTTCATCTTTTCTTTTGTAAAATCTGAAACAGCTGCAGCATTAAATGTTATAGAATTACTTCCTGTCGCATAGGCAGCAACTGATGCTAAACCGCCTCCAAGAGAATGCCCAGTGAAGATGACTTTATCAGCACCTCCTACTAAATTAGCTACAACCCTTGCTAATGAGGCAGCATCTTCATGTTGTTTAGACTGGCCTGTCATTTCTTTGATATTCGCATTCCAATCAATTATATCCTCTGTTCCAGCGAAGGCAAGCATATATCGTTTTTCTTTTTTATTGTTTTCATTTAATTCCTCTCTTTCAAAAAGTTGAAATTTAAAACCCGTTGGTATGTTATGTTTTTCATTTATTTTTCCGTCCAATAGATCTGAAGTCTCCCATTCTGTAGGTGAATATATCAGACTATCACCTCCATAGACAGCAGCGCTTGCCATTACTGCTTGATTCCTATCAGCTGAATCATCATATGGTGTTTTTCCACTTGCAATCTGATTGCCTGTAGGATTCATAGTCGCCCGATATTGTTTCGCTACACCATCAGCTCCTATTAAGTCATTAGTTTTATCTAATTCTGCATGATGAGCATTTGTCGCATTATTAAAGCCTTGGGTCATTTCATAACGCATCTGCTTTTCTTTTTCCTCTCTTTCATTCCTAGGCGTTTTCATGTCAAGGTAATTAGAATTTATGGTAGAAGTAAAAAGACCATCATTTTGCTCTTTTTTAGCAATGTATGACTTATAAGGAGAATAATGAGCCATTCCATTTTCTTTCTTATTATTGGGATTATATATGGAATAAGGGGGTGGTTTTTTTGAAACTCCATCTTTATTTTTAGCGTGAGCAGCTCCTTTTGGCTCTTCTTCTCTTGATTTAGCTATTTTTCTATTCTGTTCCACAATTAGGGTTTTGTGATAAATTGAAAGGGGTGATATTGTAAAAAACACAACTAAAAATTACTTTTCAAGGTAAAATATTGTATTAATTCACTAAAGGTATTCAAACAATATGAAGCATTTTAACATTTTGGAGAATCGGTTAGTTTGATCAGAGTATCGGCAAAAAGTGATGATATATAATTGAATTTTAGGATAAGATTAACATACATAATTTAATTATGCATAATTAAATTATGTATGTTTGTCAAACAACAATTATTATGAGTAAAAACAAATCATTTTTGTCAGGGACTTTAACCACTATTATTCTTTCTCTCCTTAAAAGAAATGGTAAGATGTATGGTTACGAGATATGTCAAAGTGCAAAAGAAGAAACAAATAATATAATCCAACTAACAGAAGGTGCTATATATCCAGCACTTCATAAACTAGAAAAAAAAGGTATTGTCGTTTCTTCTAAAGAACAAGTGAATGGCAGAATAAGAAAATATTATGCAATAAGTATTTCCCATGCAGATACTGCCCAAAATGAAATAGACAGTTTATATGACTTTACTCACATTATTCAAGCTTTGCTAAAACCCACAGTATAATGGATATAAAAAATCTATTAAAACAAAAAGGGCTCCGTTACAAGGACTTAATTGAAGAATACAATGACCACTTCATGACTTTAAATGAAGAATATCATGCAATTCATGGAAAAGAGAAGGCTGATATTTACACGAGAATTGCACTTAATAGACTAGATGTCCAACAAATAAATTCTAATTATTTCAACCTATATTACAAAAACAAATTAATTATGTTAGCAACTATTTCAACTATTCTTACACTATTCTTTAGCTTACAATTTACATCTGATCCACCTTCGATTGTTCCTGTTCAATACACCAACTCTCAAATTTCTTCAGGCTTCGGAATGACAACACACCCAATAAAACAAACCAAAGTTCTTCATAAAGGAATCGATATCAAAGCAAATACTGGGACAAAAGTTGTTGCCACTTCTGAAGGAATTGTTACTAAAGCTGAATTCCACAAATCATATGGAAACTATATTGAAATAAAACACGATGAAGTATATACGACTCGTTATTATCACTTATCAAAACTAGAAGTTTCTGTAAACGACAAAGTTGATATAGGGCAAAAAATAGGTGAAGTAGGTTCAACGGGTTTATCTTCAGCTCCCCATTTACATTATGAAGTAATAGAAAACGGCACAGCTATTGATCCTGCTCCATTTATGAAAAGCTGATCACTCGTTTACCATCCCTTTGGGGACACCCAAAATTTTAATAATATCGATTTTATCCGATCTCGAAATACCGCCCGGATTGAGACCGAGTTCGTTTTCAGGAATTTTACAATTTAATTCTTTAAAATAATATTCCCAGATATTGAATGTGAGTTTAGTATCTGGGTCTTTAAAAGTCATAGGAAATAAATGAAATACATCTTTTCCTTGATTGGCACTTTTGAATCCTTCATATAGTAATTCAGAACAATAATATCGATCGTTATTAATGTCAAAAACATCATCGTATTCATGCCCAACTAATGACAACATGTATACTTTTGCATCGCTTATTAGTGGCTTAAATTCATCCTGTAATCGCCCAACTAGTACTTTAGGATTCCCCGCATCGTCATAAGCTCGAATTAAAAAAGAATCCAAAGGAGTCAGAACAACTCCTTTACTTATTGCTTCAATAACCTTCCATTCACCATTTATTTTTATAAGCATTCCAACATGTGATAATCTTGCACCTTTATACCCTGTAGTAACTTTTTCAATGGCTTCACAAAAAGGGCCACAGTCACTATCTTGAAACAAGATGTCACCTTCTTGGAAAGAGAAGATTGTGAGGAAGAAATAAATTAAACAGGAATATATCATGACACAATTGTAATAAAATAATAGGAATACGAAGAAAAAAGATTTAGAATGCACATAAAAAATGGGATCTTATAATCTATAAGATCCCAGGCATTAGAACAAAACTGTTTTGAATTATTTTGGTAACACGACAGAATCAATAATATGAATAACACCGTTGGACGCATTGATATCTGTATTTGTAACAGCAGAAACTCCTCCGTTCTCATCTTCGAGCAACACGGTGTTTCCACTCATTCGTGCCATCAATTTATCTCCACTTACAGTTTGTAATGTAAACTCACCACCAGCTAAATTTATAGCGTTTACAATATCTGTAGCGGTAAAACTTCCAGCTACAACATGGTAAGTCAATATTTTGCTTAGTTTTTCTTTTCCAGCAGGATTTAACAAAGCTTCGATTGTCTCAGCATCGATTTTTGCAAAAGCTGCATTAGTTGGCGCAAAAACAGTAAAAGGTCCATCACTTTTTAACGTTTCAACTAAATCAGCTGTTTTAACAGCTAGAACTAAGGTTGATAAACCATCATCACTTACTGCAATATCGACTATATCATTTTTGTGCATAGAAGATGATTTTACCGACTTATGATGAGAAGAAGAAGAAGAGCCACATTGAGCTTGTGCTGAAAAAAAGAAAGCGAAAAAAACAAGTACTGTTGAAAACAATTTGATTGTCATAATAATCATATTAAAGTGAAGCCATTGATTGGCATTTTTTTATCAATGGTTATACGCTCAAACTTTTCATCCGGATTTCGCCCTTTTCTTAAATAAATGTTAAGATTTTGAAAGTTGAAGAAAAAACAATTCTGAAATTAATCTCAGAAAAAAGCGACTTAGCACTTTCTAAGTTATATGATCTTTATGCTGGTGCATTATACGGTATGATACTACCAATTGCCAAGGATGAAAAATTAGCCCAAGATATTCTGCAAGAGACCTTTATTAAAATATGGACAAAAATTGATTCTTATGATCCAAATAAAGCAAAACTTTTTACTTGGATGTATCAAATTGGTAGAAATACAGCAATTGCTGCTCACAGAAAAAAAGCAAAAATTCATACTGAAAACATCCAAAACTTAATAAATAACGTATCATCTAGTAAAGCTGGTAGTTTACAACAGAAAAATGAGCTTCATCAAATGATGGATAAACTTGAACCCAAATATCAAAAAGTAGTTCGTTCTTTATTTTTAGAAGGTATGACACAAAAGGAATTAAGTGAAGAAACTGGTATACCTCTTGGTACAATCAAAACTCGTTTGAGAATTGCATTAAGAGAATTACGATTCCTGTATAATGAACCAATTGTTTTAATCTTATTAATTTGTATCAACTATGGATAAGAATATAAAAGACTTTTTGGAAAGTGGACAGCTAGAGTCATATGTAATGGGTAGTCTAACAAAAGAAGAAAATGCTTTTGTTGAGAAAATGATAAACACTCATCCACAAATAAATACTGAGTATTTAAAAATACAAAATGAGTTAGAAATTCTTGCGATGAAAAACTCTATTGATCCTCCTGTGGAGCTGAAGGATGAAATTCTAACGAAAGCTACGAAATCTTCCACTTTCCAAAGTACACCTAAAACGGCGCAATTCCCATGGGCTTGGATTATGTTATCTGCATTATTATGTTCTTTTCTTATCTATAGCCTAATAGATGTCCAAAACAAAAAGAAAGAGAATGAAGATTTAAAGTTAAATTTCGCTTCGTTAGAAGAAGATTGTCAGAAAAAAGATCAGCTTTTTGCGAGTTTATTTAATGTAGATGTTGAAAAAGGAGAAATTGTAGGAAATGAATTACTTCCTTCTTTTGAAATCGCCTTTTTATACAACAAAGAAAAACAGATAGTGCACTATGCTGCATCATCAGTTGAACTTCCTACAAACAAATGTTTGCAAATTTGGGGAGACAAAGAAGGAAAAATGATACCATTAGGAATCATAAGTGAAACTATTGCCGGATCATACAATAGCATAGACTTCGATAATAAGATGGAAAGTTTTAATATTACAATTGAAGATAGAATCGAAAATAGCTTCCAAGATCATCCTGATGTTAGTAAATTAGTAGGCAGTTTATCTATTTAAAATCCTAATCACTAAGCTTTGTCCCAAAAACCTGTGTGGCGTAAACTGCATAATTAGAAGGATTATAAGCTACTGCCGTCCCTACCCTTTTCAACTCCTTTTCTACAATATTTTGTCTGTGACCAGGACTTTTCATCCAGTTCACAACCATTGTTTTAGCTAATTCTCTATAAGTAGGAGCAATAATATCACTTATTTTACCATTCGTTCTTCGCACAGTAAAACCCTCATATATAAGATTTTCAGCCATCATTGAATAACCTTTTCCATAATATTGAACTCGATCTTTTATTGTTCTTTTTCCAGGAGAAGACTGTGTATGAGAAAGGTCTGTATTGCGAACACAATAATTATTTTGATCTACAGCTGCTTTACGTAAAGTAAAATCATTTATAAGTTGACTGGCTCCATTAGCTTTTCTTGCTTTGTTAATTTCTTCATGTATAAGGTTTTCAAGAAGAGTAAGGTTAACATTTTTATAATCTATTTTTGATTTTGAACCAGCTGTGGAAGAGCTAGGATTAGTAGATTTTTTAACCATAGGTTCTTCTATTTTTTTAGTTTCAGCATTAGGAGATGATTTTTTAACAACCTCTTTTTTAGTTACTTGACTCTCTTCTTTTGGTTCTTCTTGGCAGGAGAACAATATTGAAAAAGTAACTAATGCAATACTGATTGATAATAGATGAATTCTCATTTTTCAAGTAATATATATTAAAAAGAAAATGGGTCAAGCCCAAAAGGGTTTCTGAAGGCAAAGATGTGATTAATAATAAATCTTAGATAGAAATATGTAAAGAAGAATATAAAACTGTCAAAAAATAAAAAAATAGTTAACTAAATTCCTATTTTGCTTTGTATTGAATGTTGTATTAATTTCATATTCTAAAAGGTTAAAAAATACATGACAATAATTAAAATTTCAATACCTCTTATCTTAATTTTTGTATTAAGCTCTACTCTTTTTGCACAAAATAACGACGTTTACAATTTACATAAAAAATTCTCACAATCAGAATTAAATACTGATTTTGAGATATTTACGTCAAACATTAAGTCCATTCATCCTTCAGAAAATAGATTTTTCTCAGAACAAGATTTCACTGCTTTAGAAAATGAAATAAAGAGTAATTTTAAAAATGATTTAACTGAATTGGAATTCCATATTTTATTAAGGAATTACGTTCGTGAAATAAGATGTGGGCATACTGTTGTTTTTCCTTCTGCTGACTTTTATTCCATGTCAAAGACTACATCTGGTCAATTACCTTTTGAGATTATTTTAAAGGAAGATAATGTTTTTATTAAAACAAATAATAGTTCTAACAATGACTTAAAAGAAGGAACTCAAATATGTACTATTAATAATGTAGAGGTCTCCGAAATAATCCAAATAATGAGAGAAATGCAAGAAGTTGATGGATTGACTACATCCTTTGAGCAAAGAAAAATAGAGCGATTATTTCGGACATATTATTTGTTCATTTATGGATTTCAAAAAGACTTTAAAATCGATTATTGTGAAGATCAAAATGGAATTTCATCTATTGTATTAGAACCTTATAAGAGTAAAAAGAAAGTTTCTCCAACACCTGAAAACTCCAATTCGTATATTACAACAATGTCAAAAGCTACTTTCCGCATAGATCCAAATCAAGGAAATATTGGAATTCTTGATCTTGATGCATTCGAAAGAAATGGTTTTAAAAAATTTCATAATTCCGTATTTAAAGAAATTGAACAAAGGCAAATTGAACATCTTATCATTGATTTAAGAGGAAATGGAGGTGGATATTTTCCAAATGGAAATCACTTTTTAAGATACTTTATTGATGAAAATGCCAGCATGGATGTAAGTAAAAAGAAAAACAAAGTGAAGAAATCTAAGCATTTAAAAATCCCTTCTTATATAAAAATGACTGAATTACTACTAAACCTTAAACCTGATAATGACAAAGAAGATCCTGACAGAAATTATAAATTTGACATAAAACCTAAATCAAAGAACTCCTACAATGGTGAAATTTATGTCCTTATTGATGGTAACTCTTTTTCTATGTCAAGCTTTGTTTCTGCAAAATTAAATCACTATACTGACGCAATATTTATAGGAAGTGAAACAGGAGGAACTGAATACGGAAGCAATGCGATTTTGCAATATCGACTTACTTTACCAAATTCAAAAATTCGAATTAACATCCCACATTTCTACTTGAACCACATGGTTTCAACATCGGAAAAAGGTAGAGGAATCTTACCAGATTATGAAATTACATACTCTATCGAAGAAATCTTAGAAGGAAAGGATAAAGAAATGGAAAAGGTAATGTCATTAATCGCCGATTCTCAGAAGTAGAATTTTCCTAAGAAATTGATCATTTCTACCATTTCATTTTGGGGGTAAAACCCATAAAACAGAGGAAAAGCGACCAGTACTTGAACCATTATTTCAAACAATAAAGTAGACAATTAGTTAAGAAGCTTTATCTTTAGCTCAAAATCCTCTTTTATGAAAACCACTTTTTCACTTAGCTTATTCATGTTCTTTTCTTATTGCATTTTTAGTCAAGGATTTCAAACTAACAATGCAGGTGGCATCTTCTTATCGAATCAAATCACAGGTGACTTTGACGGAGATGATCTCATTGATGTAATAGGAATAAGATTCACTTATTCGGCAGGTTTTAAATTAGTTTTAGCAAGTCAAATAGATGGTGACGAAGTAGAATTCAACTCTTCTACACTTAGCCTTCCATTCGAGCCTGCAGGAGAAATGGATGCGAAAGATATTGATTTAGATGGAGATTTGGATATTGTTGTTTCTTCTTCAGACAATCAAGACATTTACATACTAAGGAATAATGGAGCAGGAGATTTTGATGTTGAAGACCTTGGTATAAGTGGATGCCATAAAGTAAAATTTATTGACATAGAAAATGATGGAGATATAGACATAGCAGGGATAAACATCAATTCAGCAACATTATTTACTTATTTAAATAATGGAGCAGGTACCTATGCACTAGACAAAGAATTTGACAGTAGCGATGACATGCAATTTATTGACATAGCAGATATGGACAATGACGGGGATGACGATATTGTAATCACCTTTGAGGAATTTACAGGTGACCAAGTTGTTTTATTCAAGAATTCAGGTTCTACTAACTTTGATGAATCAGTAATTGGTGATTCTAAGTTCAAATCGTTAAATGATGTGGCAATAGGTGACTTGAATGGCGATGGTTATATGGATGTTTTTGGGGTTAGTAATTTAAGTAGTCAAGCTTTATTGAGTGATGGAAATGGATCGTATGAAAGTGTTGAAATGCCAGAACCAGGAGGTAACTTACTCAGTATCGAAATAGCTGATTTTACAGGTGAAGGCAAAAATGATTACATCATTTCAAATACAAATGGTATTTTTTGGTTTCGCCTTGTTACAGAAACTCCCCTATCCTATGCAGAATTCAATGCTGGAACAGTTGCACCTAATTATTCATTCGCAACTGGAGATCTAGATTCTGATGGAGATTTGGATGTAGTATTAAGTAATGATGAAATGTGGTGGCTAGAGAATGTTCTTGAACAGTTGCCTAATACTGTTAATGAGCTTGATCTGGCGTTAAGCATTTATCCTAATCCTGTTGCTGATGTTGTACATATTGAAAATAAATTAAGTGACTCCTTTACAACTGAAATACGAAATTTAAATGGCCAATTAGTATTTACATCTCCTCTTTTTAATAACAAAATTTATGTATCTGAATTATCATCTGGAATGTATATTCTGACCATTAAAAACGAAAAAGGTAAAGCAAGTAAGCTTTTTGTGAAGGAATAGTAATATTCGTTTATTATTTTCTTGACGTAAATATTTTTTGGCTTAAAGCCCAAAATCTATAATTGAACTCACTTTTAAAAATGAAAAGGGATTTGATATTTTAGATTCATTTATAATAATAAAAAATGGTGTAGCAGTTATGCCACACCATTTAATTTATTTGAAATTAATGATAATCTATTCTTCACAATCGAATTCTACACAAGATAGAACTGGATTATGGTCACTAGGATTTACACGGAATATCGGTGTACATTCATATGTGTAATATTCAACAAGGTGATTTGGAATATCTTCATAATTTTGAAAAGAATGGGCTATTTCAATTAATTCAATCTCTTTAAGATCAAAGTCATCAATTAAAACATGAATACTTGCAGAAAAATACCAAGCACATTGTTCTCCTATTTTTTCTTTTTCTTTTTCTACGTTTTTACATATTCTTCTAACTTTATTGATATGCTCTTCAGGAATATCCTCTTCATTCCAGTAACGGTGTGTAGTAATTTGGGTAGAAACTTCTTTAATATCTTCCAAGTCAATATCACCATTAGGGTCCATATCCCATAAATCTAATTCTTGAAGCTCTTTGATTCCTCCAGGAACTTTGATTTCTTCTCTGTATTCCCACCAGCAAGTAGTAGTCTGATAATATACAGTATAAGATGCCTCATTAATATTATCTCCAAAAATGTAATCCAATGTCCTTCCTGGTTTATCTCCATTTGCTGGGCTAGTAATCCCATCTTTTCCACCTGCAAGTAAAGCTGTGTTTTTAGCTCCTAATGCTTGAACTAATTTTGAATATTCAGCAGTGTTTTTGTCAATATTAAAATCGCCAGAAAGCATTAATGGCGCTCCATCAGGGACATTATTAGCTAAAAAATTCTTGATCTGATCTAATTGATTCTCTCTTGCTTCTATATCCCCGTCAGATCGACCAGCATCTAAATGCGTATTAAGATTAAAAATTGTACAGCCAGGAGAAACTTCAATTTCGGTAAGTAAAACACCTTTTTCAGCATAACAATCGTTTGCGTCGCCAGTACATCCGTTGCAATCTTCAAAGTCCTCTGTTATTGTTTGAACAATAGGAAATTTACTAAAAGTAATTAAGCCAGATCCTTCCGATTCAGATGAAGAAAAGAAGAAACAATCAGAACCATCTTGATTAGGATCAAACCCTGTATTAAAAGGGTATCCTTTAGATTCCATACAAGAAATAAGTGCAGCAGCTGCATCTGCTTCAAATACTTCTTGAAAATTCACTATAGCTGGTGTTGGTTCAAGTAGTGAAGAAACTTGATTA
>CAYOIL010000075.1:2385-4299 GCA_964403985.1 uncultured Saprospiraceae bacterium | reverse complement strand
CATTGAGGACCACCGAATAAATCTCCCACGTCTAGTAATTGGGTATTCCAAGAAGCAACACATACATTTTCTGTCAACCCTCTAGTTGTAATTGTTCCAGATTGCGAACTATCTGTATGTTCTTCGATTAATAGATTGTCCTGACATGAGGATAATAAAATAAATATCGATACGATAAAAAAAAGTAACTTGTTCATAATTTTAAGTTTTAAATGTTGTTATAAATTTTCAACCTTATAAAACTTAATTTTAAAATTTGTGACTTTTGATTAATGAAACAATTCACAATTTTTGACAAAAAAAATTGGATATCAGAAGTACAAATTCACTTATAAATCCAACATAAATCACACACTTACAGGCAATTAAAACAAAATCGAGCAAATTCATTTACCGGTCTTAATTATTTTTAAAAAATATTTCTTAAACTCAAAAAAGAGGCGGTATCAAATTCTTTTCTTAAAATCAGTTCACTTTTAGCTATTCAACTTCTTATTTTTTTTGGGCTCGAGCCCAAAAATCAAAAATGAACTAATAGGGATATATTAGGAGTAAATCCAAGGCCTTTTCTGTCATAAAAGGCCATTTCAAAAGGACTTTTCGTATAATCAATAAAAAACTGACGTTTAATTACATTTTCACGGTTATACAAGTTTTGGATATGCAGCCCAATCTCAACAAATTGATTTTTTGATTCATTAAATATCCACTTATAAGTTGTAGAAACATCAAGACTGTGATAGGCTGGAGTGTTTTTTTCAAGGATACTGTTGTATTCTATAATGTATTGAAATTCAGGATCAGATATGGAAGAAATTCTCGATCCTTCAGAATATCTTCTTCCTGAATTAAATCTCCAACGTGAAGAAAACATCCAATTTCTCAATTTATAGGATTGCATAAGAGAAATTCTATGTGGCTGAGTAAAAGGGCTTTTTATGCGATATTCAGTATCGCCTTTTACTAACATTTGTTCATCAGTTAATTCGTAAGTCCATAATAATTTCCAATTTTTATTATGATAATGGCTAGAAAATTCTAAGCCATTCACTCTAAGATCAGCAAAAGCAAAAGGGTCTTCTTCTATTGCAAAATCTAATGCTGAAGTCCATATATTTTGAGCAATTTTAGTATATCCATCAATAGTGAATTTCCACTTTTTAACAATATATTTTAGCCCTATACTAGACTGTCTATTTTGTACAACCCATATAAAATTATCGGATTCAGGCCGTTCATCAGATAAATACCACACACCTTTTTCAACATCTAGTGACGAATAAAATAATCTTCTATTCAAATTTTGATGGAATAATCCGTAATGAGCATGAATAGTTAACTGCGGAAGTAAATAGTGTGAAACATGAATCCTGGGCTAAATTTCCTATCAATAAGACTAAACCCAAAATCAGAATATCTTACTCCCGTTTCTATTAAAGTATTAGGAATAATTTTCCACTTTACTTTAGCGAATGCACTTTGTTCTTGCGTTGCTATTGCCGACTTATCATAAAATAAGCCCAAACTAGGAATCCGAGTAGTATCTACATATTTCACATTCCAATTTTCATTTTGAAAACCTACCTCAGCATCAAAGTAACGATGTTCATAAGATAAATTGGTGCTTATATTGTATTGATTGACTGTATTCAATTTAAAACGATCTTCCCCATTCAATTTTTCAATATCTCGTATAAAAAGATATTGATTGGCAAAACTACTTCCAAAAGCATTCCCAAAACTCCGACTAACTTGTCTTAGGCAAGAAGGCATCCTGTCGGTTTTGAGAAGCGAAAGAGATGAATGATGGTTGTAAATATTGGCTCAAATTACCTTTTTTCTTCTCCTCTCTGACCCCATTTTGATTCAAGACTTCTCTTTTTTCCTGTGGCATCATTCCCAGGTTATAAAATG
>CAYOIL010000075.1:0-2375 GCA_964403985.1 uncultured Saprospiraceae bacterium | reverse complement strand
ATAAAACAGTAGCTTTTAGACCGTTAGAAATTTGATAATTGCCTTTTAAATTCCAGCCAGTATTCGAAATATCTAATTGATCTTTTTTTGTCTCGTCAGAAAATAACCCATCAAAATATACATATTGAAATTTGTTTCTTAAGTCTATTAATGAAGCTGAAAAAAGTAATTTGGAAGTTGGTCGCCAATTTATGTTAGCGCTGACATCATCAAAATTAAAAGATTTCTGAATCCTTTCTTGCCCTCTTATATCAAAGAAATCGATATAAAATTGATCATTTGTCAATTGGCCAAATTGAAATGTTTGATCAAAATAATTTTGATACAAACGAGTTTCAAATAAAAAATTATGAGATTTTCGGTAGGCTAATTTTACAGACAATTTATCTTTTATTATGGGGATATTTATACCCACATTGGAATAAAGAAAATCTGTGAATAACTTCACTTTTATTCGTTCTACATGATTCTTATTAGATTCTAATAAAATTGACCCAGATGCTTGGCCTGATTGATTAGCAGAAGATCCATTCCTAGTGACAGCTACTTCATCAACCATAAAGGGATTTACAGCACTAACTTGTCCATAAAATAAACTGGTTTGTAGTAATCTTATATCATTCCATTTATAACTTACTTGGTCTGGAGGCCCGCCTCTTATTTGTAAATCATTTAATGATTCACTTGAACTATGAATTCCAGGCAAAAGCTGTGCTTTTCGAAGTAAATCTTGGTCAGCCAATCCAGCCAAAGGCATGTCTTGTATAGTGGTCTCATTTTCCAATTCATTGCTTTTAACTGAAGTCAAAAAGTCAGTCAAAACAATTTCACCTAAAACATGGGAAGCAGACTTTAATATAACTAGTTTATTTTCTTTCACTTTCTGTACAGAAATATTCATTTTTTCATACCCAAGATAGCTTATCAACATTCGATCTTTTTCAGAAATAAACCCTTGAATAAAGCATACTCCTTCACTGTCAGATTAAAATGAAAGATTTAATTCGGGTAAATAAATAGTAGCATAGGCTAAATTATCTCCTGATTGGTTCTGAATATTAAAACTTAATAATGGTTCAATATCTTGACTATCTAAAGGAGATCTTTTCTTTACAGCATAGATTTTATCCTCCAAAAAAACAATATCAACTTTTAATTTTTTACTGACAATCTCTATAATTTCACTTTCATTTCCAGCTACAGAAAAACTGTGTTTATTATGTGATAATACAGTGCTATTATAATTGAAAACTATATGTAAAGCTGTAGATACTTTATCAAGGACTTCAGTGTCAGATTGGTTTTTAAAAGTAAGGTGTAACTGAGAAGAAGTATTCTTCGGAGAACAAAAAATTAAAATAAAAAGACAAATTTTAATTCCTTGCCATGAAAATGATGCTGTCGTTTTCTCTTTTAGATTCATAAGATAAACTTGTCTCTATATATTGAACACATTTATTTAAATTATCAATTGGTAAAACTCCAGAAAAAAGATCTTGTGCTATAGAATCTTCCGTTTCAAATTTAACTGAATAGAACCTCTCCAAGTCAGATAACACAATCCACATCGGGGTTGCTTTATAATTTCGGAAATTTCCTTGCCAATCAACTGTTGTGCTACTTGTCGTTTCGATTTCTTTTATTTTATCATCCACAATATAAACATATTGAGAAGCCGTAATAATTTTACTTGAGCCTTTATTATCTGTCACTTTCACTTTTCCTTCTTTACAAGAAACCCGCATATAGTTAGGATGAATATTCCACACATCAAATTGAGTTCCTAGTACATCTACTTTTCCCGCTGATGTTATAACAGAGAAGGCTTGTCCTTTTGTTACATTGAAAAATGCCTGTCCTGAAAGTAGAACTTCTCTATTGTTTTCCCATTTTGTTGAATTAAAACTAATTCTAGAATTAGGTCCAACATTGGCCTTAGAACCATTTGCAAAAATTTGTTCTGTTGCAATTTGAATTTCGGTTTGAATTACAGTATTTGAATTTCTTCCTAGTATATAAAGAGTGATTGCTAATATACACGCTAAGACAAAAACAATTAAAAAGATTTTAGTCTTATTAGGTCTTTTATTTGAGTTTGGTATTTTTAAATTAGTTTCATTTTCTTCATTTAAACCTTTTTGACTTACTATATTTTGCCACATAATATCAGCATCAATAGTTTCAGGGACATACAGCTGCTGAGCATCTAAAATTCCACTAAGCGCCTTAAGATCGTATTCTTTTTTAAGGTTCTCTATTTCCTTTTCACTCAGTTCTCCTGACAACCATTTTGCTAATAATATATCTTTTTCTTCTTCCATTCTATTTAGTAACGAGTCTCGTTAAGTTAACCCTACTTTTTTAAATTAATTTTA
>CAYOIL010000074.1:15165-15415 GCA_964403985.1 uncultured Saprospiraceae bacterium | reverse complement strand
TTTCTTAGGTACATCAAATCCTTCAAATTTAATGTACTCATCATATATTGCCGTTCCACTAATAAATCTATATTGATCCCTCACAGTATAATCAATTCGTTTTATTTCTTTCGATTCTGAAATCCAAACTATATATTGATCAATATTAGATTGTGCAGCTGTTGTTATCCATGATGCAAGCACTTTATCATAAATTACATCTTTGAACGTTTCTTTCAGGATATACTTTTTATTGTTGCCTTTGATTTTA
>CAYOIL010000074.1:4364-15155 GCA_964403985.1 uncultured Saprospiraceae bacterium | reverse complement strand
GCATCTGCCTCTACAATCCGAAATGGAAACTCTATAAAATACTTATATGTTGGAACCCAAAATTCAATCTTCTTTGCAAGATTTTTGCTAAGCTTATCATGTCCGTCATTTAAGTAGCTTTCATTTTCCTTAAAAATCCACCGTTCACCTTTGAACTTCCCTTTGGTAACAATCAACTCACCTGACTTTCCATTGTCTCCCTCTTTGCTATATTTTGCGTCAAAACAAGCTTCATCTTTATCAAGGGGGTTTGCTGCCTTTCCTACAATACCAAAAAATTGATCTTTTATAGAACATGAAAAACTTTGGGTTTGCACCCAAAACTCATAACCATGCTTCATTGCAGAATCCCTAAGCAATTGCTTGGCAATATATATCTTACCAATCTCTAATGGTTTGTTTGGACGTAAGTCCGCTAAACATGAAGAAAATAATCCAAAAACCAAAAAGAAGAAAACAAGTATTCTCACTAAGCTACACCTATCTGTTTAAGCATTCTTGCATGTGATTTCATCGCACTTAAAACTGTTACAAATTCATTGTATTTCAACCCACACTCTTGAGCAGTTTTCTTAACAATTTTTGCAATTTCAGGATAGTGAATATGGGAAATATGTGGAAATAAATGATGTTCAATTTGAAAATTCAAACCTCCTATAAACCACGTTAATACTCTATTTCGATTAGCAAAGTTAGCAGTTGTTGATAATTGGTGAAGTGCCCAAGTGTTATCTAACTCAGACTTTTTCTCTAAATGATGATGATCTGCGCCTTCAACTACGTGAGCAAGTTGGAAGATCACTGTTATCATCCATCCAGCTACAATGTGCATAATTAAGAACCCAAGTAGAATAATATACCATTTAGCAGCTAAAATCATAGGTAATATTAAAACTAGTCCTACATATATTGACTTTGATGCAATCAATGCGATAGTCTCATTTCTAGGATTAAAGCCTGTATCTTCTGTAATACCGGTGTTGTGATAAAGGAATAATTGCTTAAAATCTTTAAACAATATCCAAGAAACAGTTGCTAAACTGTAAATTCCCCAAGCATAAATATGTTGAAATCTGTGATAAGGTCGTTTCTTTCCATGCGGTGAAAGTCTCAAAAATGGTTTGTCATCAATGTCTTCATCCAATTGATATATGTTGGTAAAAGAATGATGTAAAACGTTATGTTGAACCTTCCAAGTAAAAGAAGAACCACCAATCATATTAAGACTGTAACCCATTATCTTATTGATAACTTTATATTTACTGAAAGTACCATGATTCGCATCATGCATAACACACAAGCCAACCCCAGCTGTTCCAAGCCCCATAATTGTATAGCCTAATACAGTCCACCATCCAGTTATCACTCCTGACAACATTAAAATGAATGGAACTAAATACAATGAAATCATTACTGCAGACTTAATATAAATCCTGTATGTACCGGCTCTAGAAAGTTGTTTTTGGTCGAAATACTGGTTTACTCTATGTCTTGTCGTTTTAAAAAATTGGCTGGGGTCTATTTTAGAAAATTTGACAGTTTGCATGCAAAAGAGATTTAGATTAGCGCAAAATAGCTAAAACATTCTATGATTAAAGAATATTGTAGGATAATTATCCAAAATTTGACTCAAATAAAACAATTCATTTATAAAAAGTGCTATTTGCATAAAACTTTAAAGCTTTAGCAAACAGCACATATGAGATATTACTTGAATCTATCTTATGGGAATCTGAATTCCTTATATCTTACTGAATCTCATTATTTGGTTATTAATTTTTACAAAGTATAAACCAGTTCTTAATTCTCTAACTTGTAAAGTATTATTTTTTAATTGTTGTTTAGAAACTAAATTTCCATCTATTGAAAATATTTCAGCCAATCCTTCACCCTCTATGCCTTCAAAAAATATCTGATCACTTGCCGCAGAAGGATAAAGAGAAATATTGTTAGAACCATTATTATTAATTATGATAGAACCAACAAGTTCATTTTTCCCATCATAATCATGTTGTATTAATCTATAATAGTTATAGCCGAATTCAGGATTACGATGTATAAACCCATAAGTCTCTAATTCTGTGGACTGCCCTACTCCATTGACTTGATTGAGAGTTTTGAAATTTTTACCATCCGTAGAATGTTTTACTTCAAAATAATCATTATCAACTTCTGTTACTGTTGCCCATTCTAATTCTAGTGAAGATTGATTCAATTCCCCTCTAAAATATAGTAATTCAACAGGAACATTTGAAGAATTTTCTAAAGGAAATTCTCGAGAAGAATTTTCAGTCAACTCCCAATCTCCAAATCCATTTTGTTGTAAAGTAATATATGTTGATAAAGCAGAATTCATTTGTACTAAAGAAACTCCTGCTGATCCACATGCTCGGCTAAAGTCTGTACTGATTGGATCGGAAGTAGCACCATTTGCTGGACCATCTATCGCAGTAAATGGATCACAAGTTTCATATCTCCAAAACTGATGAACAATATTTGGAGTTCCTTCCTCTACTAATGCTATTCCACTCATTCCGTCATTTATTCCACCTATAGGAAACCCAAAAAAAGTAGAATCTTGAAATTCAACAACATAATACATACCATTGGGCGTAGCTTCTGTGCGTAAAGTTGTAGTTAAATCACGTGATTTATACATTTCAGCAGAAGAATTGTCACCGCTTACTGGGTCATATGCTACTATAACAAATGTAGACAAGTCTGCTGGTTGGGGATTATTGATATATACCTCTACATATTCTATACTATCAATTCCAAAAGGGTCATCTTGATCATAGTTATTATCGTAACTAATTTCAGTAATCGTTGGTGGTTGAGCAATTAGCCCAAAGGCAGAAAACAGGAATACAAAAAATAATAAATAATACCTCATTTTAGTTTTTGACACAAAACTATTCCCTTATTATTTGGCATGAGTCACCCACATGGGTTAATTAGACTCGAAAATGTCTGTTTTGTGTAAAATTTAGAATTGAATAGCTAATAGATTTTGGGCTTAAAGCCCAAATTTTAAAATTAAACACACACTCTTATTATACTTTCACTTGAAACATACAACATCAAACAACTTTCACTACTTTTCAAATACATATGCATGACCAAAATTGACTAAACAAAAAAAGGGTTGCAAAATCGTTTTTACACGTTCTTACAACCCTTTATTCTATTCTTTAAAACTTATTTGATTAAAATCATTTTCTTCATCATTTTTGTATCTTCCATACTAACTTCATAATAATAAATACCGCTTGATGGCAATTCTTCACTTGATAATACAATTGAATTATTACCTTTTTGTAATTCAAGTTCACGATTTACAATCACCTTACCATTTGTATTCATAACTCGGAATTTACCTTTTCCGTTTCTTGTACTAACAAATTGAATATTTGTAGAGTTCATCCAAGGATTTGGTTCATTTTGATTTAATTCAAATACGTATTCTTCAGTAGGTTCAACAACTAAAACATCTTCATTAAGCTCCACTTTAATTTCCCCTTCATTTTGGGCGTAAGCCATATTGAAAAGTACTGAATCATCAAGCTTCAATGTGGATTGTTTTAAATCTCTTTTTGCTTTTACTGTAATCTTTATTGATTGACTAACCTCTTCATCAGACAATAAAATTCTTAGATTCCCTTTATTAATATTCACTTGAGAATCAGTTGCATCTTTGCCTCCGATTGTAACATTTAAAACTTCTATCGCGCTTTGGTCATATGTCAAACCAAGCTGAATACCTTGAGGTTCAATTGAACTTGAATTATATAATTCTATTTCAGAAATCTCTTCTTTCACTAAATCTACAGCACTCACTTCCATTTCTAAAACAACATCTGTTCTTGTATCAATTCCATTTCCAGTTATACCATTAGTAGCGGTTTCATTTACATCTCCAACTTTCACACCTATAAAATCAGCAACTACATTATATTCTAAATTTGGAATATGTACAGTCTCTACAAGATCATCAAACCAAGGGTTAGAATTGTCAATGAACACTTGTTTTGCATCAATAAACTTCCAACTTTCATTCATTGGAAATGCCTCATAGTGACCAAGTAATAATTTTCTAATCTGTAGAATATCTTGGCCATTTACTTTCGTTGAATTATCAACATCAGCAGCTATAAGCTGATAAGGAGAAGTGAGGGGCTCAAGGCCCAAAATGTGTTTCTGAATAAGAATTATATCTGAAACTGTAATTCCATTAGTTGGATTTACATCGTTACTAGGGCTCACCACATATTCATTACCCAAAGGCATTTCAATAAAGCTATATAAACCTTCTTCATTAGTCAATTCCATCAATTCTGGTACACCAAGACTTACTTCCACATCTGTTAATTCCATGTTTTCAGAATTTTTCACAACTCCTGTAATATCAAAAACTAACATTTCAGTACAAAACTCTATGTCATTATTATCTTGTATTACTACACTAGTAGCACAAAAATCTTGATTTCCATTTTCATCAGTAACCCATAATTGGATTGGCTGTTCACCTAGATCATTACAATTAAACATTCTTTCAGTATCGTTCACATCAGCACTAAAACTCAGTTGGACTGGAGTTCCACACACGTGAAAAGATCCAGCGTCAAAGAAATCAGGTGTGATCATTATCATTTCCGTATCTATATCACCATCTCCGTCAAGGTCCATTGCTGTTAAGCCTGCAGTTAAGTTATCCAAACAATAAGGTGTCGGTGTTTTACAATTTTCGATTTCAAAAGTATAAGAACACATATCTTCATTTCCACAAGCATCGTTTACTGTCCAGTATATCGTATGTATCCCTACAGGATAAGCACCACTTGCACTTGAAGAATTTCCAGTAATATCGATTGATCCATCACTAAATGCATCTATTAAATAGGTGTAATTTAGAAACGCCGAAGTTGTACAATCATCTGTCGCTTCAAGATTTAAGTCTATAAATGCATCTCCACACGAATTATCATAACTACAGATAGAAACATTTTCGCAACTACTTGTAATCTCTGGAGCAATAGTATTATTTACTAAAATGACTTGAGTTCCTTCAAACAATTCGAATGTTCCTCCATCATTTTGACACCAATCAAGCAAAGTAAATGTTCTTAAAATCTTATAACAAGATTCAGAACCATTACTGTTATCAATTACTTGATCAACCACTTCTATTCCTACTTGATCACATCCATCTTCAACAAACACAGGCATCGTAGCAGGAATATCTGAAATATCACAAACATTAAATAAAGTTATGTCTGCTGGAAATTGAATATCATCATAAGAAAAAGGTGATGGATTTACAAAAGTTATTGATTGAACATCACTAACTGTCATTCCTTGTGAATTAGTAAAAGTTATAACTCTTATAGCATTTCCTACTCCACATGAATTTATATTACTAAACGAAAATTCATCACTTTGTAATTCTAAACATCCACCAAGAACTAATCCATCAAATGCAGGACCTGAAAACTCAACTACATCAGAAGTCAACAAAATTTCTTCTACATCGTCAAGTTGAGTTTGGATTGTACCAAACTGTTCTGTGTCATTCACATTGAAAGGAAAATCACAAGCAAGAGTAATATCTGGTAATCCTTGTATTAAACTTGGAGGAGTTTTATCTTGAACTTCAGCTGTTACCATACATTTATTAAAATTCCCAGCTTCATCAGTTACTCTTAATACAATCATTTGATCTACTCCGATATCATCACAACAGAAAGTAACTGACTCACCAAAAAAGAAATCATCACTATCACATTTAGGGTTCATTCTTCTTACTTCAATAGTCACATCTCCACAAGCATCAAAACTTCCATCGTCAAACTCTTCAGCATCAACAATTGCATAGCCTTCATTTGTTAGACTAACAACTGTAAATTGATCACATACAGGATTTGGTTGTATATCATCAATTACTGTTACGTTGAAGGTACATTCACTGATATTATTCTCAGTGTCAGTAGCTATATATGTTACTGTTGATGTTCCCAAAGAAAGATCAGCAATCCCACCATTTCCATTAATAAAACCTCCTTCATATTGAACTGCAACGGATTTCAACTGCCCACATATATCTACAACAGGTAATGCTGGCAATTCTATACTTGAACCACAATCAAATCCATCTGAAGAAAATGTCAAATCAGAAGAACACGTTATTATTGGCCCTTGATTATCACCTATGTTAAATACTTGTACAAATTGTGAACTTGTATCTTGACCACAATACCACACGGTCGCATCGAAAGTTCTTACAATAGAGAAAGAATTAGAACCAGTTTGAATAGTTTGGTCATTGAAAGTAACTAATAGATTACAAACTAAAGCTTGATTTAAAGCTAGTTCTTGCCCATTTAATCGTGGACCTCCATAAACGGAAACATCAGGCCTTCCTTGGTCGTCCATAGGATAGTCAGTACCACATTCAATATTTATCTCTGTAAGTAAAGGAGGATCTACAGTCCCTATATCAAATTTACTAATTGAAAGCTCTTGAGAGCAAATATTACTTTCATTACCTGCTTCATCAATTGCTTGAAATTCTCTTATTATTATTTGTTGTAACAATGGATCATCACAACTCAACTCAACTATTGTTTCATTTAACAAAACGTAAGTGATATCATCTTCATCCGTACAATTTTCAGTCAATAATGGGTAAGGGAAATTTAAAAATTCTCCACAAGTAATTGTATCATTTGTACATTCAATTTGAGGTGGCGTTTTATCTTCTATATTGACTGTACCCATACAGCAATTTCCACCGCAACAAACTTGATACATATAAGAAAGACCTACATCTTCCTTCGTAAATAAATTTTCAAATACGTTCTCATCCTCATCCATAATTGTTATTGTACAATCATCAGGACATCCTATTAATTCCGTTGTAAGAACCATTTCTGGAGTTAAAGAAGAAACACAAGTCTCCGCATCAATTGATAAATTGATCTCTGTCAGACAACTTAAGCCTTCTACTTGATATTCTTCAACATTTACATCAAATGAAATTTGAGTAGCATTTCCACTAGCATCTGTATATTCGAACACATTCGTAGTTGTCCCTGGAGGGAATATTGAATCACTTGCTATTCCTTCTAATTGCTCTACTAAATAAGTATTTGTTGTCTCTAAAGTCATTAATACACTAATAGTTGGAAAACCAATTTGTGCATTAGTTTGAGGTTCTGGAAAACCACAAGAAGCACTTGCAAAATATGAGGGCGCTGTTTCACCTTGGTAATTTGCACCTACAATAAATCCATTATCACTAAAATTTGGTGCAATAATTTCGACTACATAAATTTTATTTGATAAAGTTGCTGAAATAGGATAATCAATAAATTCAAGGTTCAAGTCGCCAAGAACCATTGAATTTGAAGCAATTTCAGTTAAGTTAGCCATTAAAAAGTCTCCATCTAATTCATGAATTTTCACATCAACAGTTGGATTATTAAAAGAATTAAATACACCAATATTAATGTTATCAATTACTACATCTACAGCAGAATTAGACATATCGAATATTCTATAATAATGTACCATAGTTCCAATAGCGCAGCTAAGCGATTCTTCAACTACAGAATTATCTAAATTTTGAGTTAAGCTAATAGGAATATCACAATTATCTACTGGAACAGGAAGTTCATAAGAAACAGGACCTAGACAGTCACTTGGCTCTAAAGTTATGTCAATATCTTCAACCTCATCAACTTCTGGAGGAATAGTGTCAATTACTGTAACAGGAAGGTCCACTATCGTTGTATTACCATTATCATCTTCGAGAAGAACTGTAACAGTCCCACCCTTTAAAATATCATCACATGTTTGTTCATTTACTGTTAGGCTAAGTGTTGGTGTACCACAATTATCAGAACTACCATTATCCACAGTCATTACATCGACCTCTGCTAATCCATCTTCATCCAAATAAACGGTTAAATCATTTGCTACTAACGTAGGAGAAATAGTATCCTCTACAAATACTGAAGCTGTAGTAGAGCACATCAATCCTTCACTATTCGTCGCTGTAAAAAGTACATCATTACTACCTATTTCCATACAAGAAAAAGCACTTGGAGAAACACTTATGGTTAAAGGTCCATCGCAAGGGTCTTCACTATTATCATCCACATCCAATGGAGACAAGTTATATGTTCCACTTGCATCGAGATATACTGTAATATCTTGGGTCGAGCAAATAGGAGCAGGCTTAGTAACTGTTACACTTACTGAACAAGTATTAGCTCCATCACATGTACTAAAATTCACTATCGTTGTACCAACAGGATATTCACCGGATGCATCTAAACTGTTATTATCAGCTGCAAAAGGTGAATCATTCATTGGATTCGGCATAGCACATGTAGCATCTTCAAGCGCTATAACAGAAACATTAGCTGTGCAAACTCCCGCAACTGCTGTAGCTTCGACAACAATATCTGCTGGACAATCTAGTCCTTGAGCTTGAAGAGAATTAAATGAAAGTGTAAAAAGAAAGAATGTAAGTAAACTAATACATTCAATAAGGGTAATTTTCTTTTTCATATTTAAAAAGATTACTGATTTAAGGTTCCTTTTCAGGATTAATAATTTATTATTTTTGGCAAATCAGTACAATACAGGTCTTCTTTTTGAAACACGCAAAGTGTTCAAAAAAACAAACTGTAGAATTTTAAATGGAAATTAAAGAAAGGACTTTCGTCCAAAAAGTGTAGTATTCTTATTCCATAACCGATCTACATTGCTACAAAAGAGCAAATAGGTACTATTTTCAGGTAAAGTGACTCTTGGGAGAGTCATAAATCGGTAAATGGTGCCTTTTAATTTGGGTTAAATGGCATAATTTAGTGTAAAGATATATTTAATTATTTTATATATTACGATTATTTTATATATATTATTTATAATATATGTTTAAGTTTGATATAAAGAGTTTTAAAAAATATATTTAACACTTAAATAAACGATAGTAAAAGTTAAAAAATAATTTGCATTTGAGACTTTTTGAATTTCAAATTCTAATTAAAAATAAAACAAGAAACTATTTTATACTCTAGATATTGAACGTTGCATTTATAAATTTATGAAAACGTTTGAATAAGTAAACTTTAGTTTTAATAAGGAATATGTAAAAAAATACAACGCACTACGAAAAACTACATCTACGACCTTCATTGACTTTTAGCGTTATTTCTTGCACTTTTAATAGCCATCAGTTTACCAAAACAACAACATTTATAACTTCTATCTTCCTTTTATTTTGGGTGAAAGCCATAACTAAAATTTATTATTTTTCTTCGTACTACGAAAACCTACATCTACCACCTTCATTGATTTTTAGCGTTATTTCTTGCACTTTTAATAGGCTCTTGTTTTCAAAATCAACAATATCACCAACATCTATCTCCTTTTATTTTGGGCGAAAGCCATTATTAAAATTTCTTATTTTTCTTAGTACTACGAAAACCTACACCTTCGATCATTATACACTTTCAGCATTTTTCTTTGCACTTAGAAGCAACATTCCTAAAATATAAAAAGACCGCCTTCTTTCGAAGACAGTCTTTATTTCTTGGGAAACTCATTTCCCTTAATACATGTCCTTTTATTAATTAATCATTATTGAATAACAATCATTTTCTTCATCATTCGTACATCTCCAGATACTACCTCATAATAATATACTCCCCCACTCGTAATATCATTTCGATCAAGTACAATTGCATTCTCACCTTTAGTGAATACTTGCTCGATCGATTTTATTACTTTTCCATTCATATCTAAAATATTCATGCGTCCTGATTCAGTTCTTGGAACAGTGAATACAATCGTCGTTGTTGTCATCCATGGATTCGGTTCATTTTGTAGAACTTCATATGCATAATCAACATCTGTACTTTCTTCTCCATCTATTCTTGTCGTTAAGCTGATCTGTTGAATTTCTAGATTCGCACTATATGCCTCACTTCTCATTAATCCCTCATCAACATTTATAGCTTCTAAAACTTCAACATCCGCTTTTGCTCTAACTAACATACTAAATATAGGCGATTCACTAGAGTTAACTAACTCTTCTTTTCCTGTCAATAGAAGTCGTAATTCACCTTTATCTAATTTATAACTAGATTCATTCATTTCAAATTTATCACTGGACACCTCTACGATTTCAACCAATCTTTCATCAATTGACAATCCTAGTTGAATCGCTTCTAGAGCAACACCTTCTTGCTTAAATACATGAATCATTCGCTCTTCACCAGCTTTCATACCATTGATATCAAGTACTAATTGTTGTTCTTCTCCAGTTCTTGTATCAACATGTTCTTCGATTAAGCCATTCGGACTTGCTGTATTATTCACATCTCCTACTTTATATCCTTTGAAGTGTACAATCATATTTTCTTGTAAATCATAGATAGGGTAAGTTTCAGGAATATCATTTATCCAAGGATTAGCTGGATCCATAAATTCATACTCATCGTCAATAAATCTCCAACTCGTATTCTGTGGGAATTCATCATAATATCCGAGTAATAATTTTCTAATTTGAATCACATCTGCTCCGTTAATTTTCTGACTATTATCAACATCTGCAGCTAAAATCTTGTACGGAGAGTTTAATGGGCTAAGGCCCAAAATATGTTTCTGTATCAAGATGATATCTGCCACAGTAATACCATTTGCATGGTCCACATCTTTCAATGGATTGATTGTATAATCTCCGCCTGTAGGCATATCCAAGAAGTTATACTGACCATCTTCCTC
>CAYOIL010000074.1:0-4354 GCA_964403985.1 uncultured Saprospiraceae bacterium | reverse complement strand
GTGCTGCCGGACATACATCTTCTCCATTATTATCCTGTACTTCAAATGTCGTTATACAGAAATCTTGGTTTCCATTTTCATCTGTAACCCACAGTTCAATAATGTTTTCTCCTATATCGTCGCAATCATATGTTCTTTCGACATCTGTAATATCAGAACTAAAGCTCAATAGTACAGGAGTACCACATGGATCGTCAGAACCTGCATCGAACATATCTGGTGTTACTGTCACCATTTCAGTATCAAGCTCGCCATCTCCATCCAAATCCATTGGTGTAAGATCTGCCGTTATATTGTCGATACACTTAGGTGATGGTAACTTCGTATTATTCAATGTGAATGTATAAGAACAATTATCTTCATTTCCGCATCCGTCTCTTACCGTCCAGAATATCGTATGAGTTCCTACAGGGTAAGATCCACTTGCATCTGCAGTGTTACCAGTAATATCAATCGTTCCATCACTATTCGCATCTATTGCATAACTAAAGTTCAAAAACTCAGCCGATGTACAATCGTCACTTGCAGTGTTTATCAATTCGATAAATATTGGTCCACAATCTGGATCTAGCGAATTCACTTCTCTATTTTCACAATCTCCTGTTAACTCTGGATCAGTTGTATTCGTAACTGTTATGGTTTGAGTTCCAACAAAAGTTTCAAATACTCCCCCATCGTTTTGACACCAATCGATTACTGTCCATGTTCTTGTTAATGTATAACAAGACTCTGCACCATTACTTAAATCTACTAAGTCATCTTCAAAGTCAAATCCAACTTGATCACATCCATCTTCAGTAATTTCAGGATAGTTAAATCCATCTGGTAAATTACTAGGATGCAATTCAGTTACATCACATAAGTTATTGAAGAATAAATCTCCTGGGAAATCTATATCATTAATTGTGAATGGACTTGGGTTAACAAACGTAATATTTTGTACATCAGTCACTGTCAATCCTTCTGAGTTAGATACTGTCAAGACTCTAACTGCCGTTCCTATTCCACAAGTATTAAAGTTACTTGCTGTGATTTCTTCAGAAATAAGTTCTACACAATTTCCTAAGACTAATCCATCTGTAGCGTCTCCACTAAATTCAACTAAGTCTGCAGTTAACAAAATTGGTTCTATATCATCAACATCAAATACTAATGATCCAAATTGTTCTGTGTCATCTTCATTGAAAGGAAATTCACAACTCAATGTAATATCAGGTAAACCTTGAATTAATACTGGTGGCACTTTATCTTGTACCTCAGCCATTATCATACATTCGTTTGTATTTCCTGATTCATCAGTTACTCTTAGCACAACCATTTGTTCTTGTCCAATGTCAGAACAACAGAAAGTTACACTTTCTCCAAACACTGAATCTGTAGGATCACAATTCGCTGTCATTCTGCGTACTTCGATTGTTACATCTCCACATGCATCAAAAGATCCATCATCAAATACTGCAGCTTCTACTTCTGCTGTTCCTTGATTCGTCAATGTTATTGTTGTAAACTGCTCGCAAACTGCAATCGGTTGTTCTTCATCACTTACAAATACATCAAATGAACAGAAACTTTCAAATCCATTTGAATCCGTTGCTCGGTAAGTAACTGTAGAAAATCCAACTGGTAAGTCTGCTACTCCACCATTTCCATTTATAAAGCCACCTTCATATTGTACTGTAACTTCATCTATCTCTGAACAAGCATCCGTAACTTCCAATGTTGGTAATAAGATATCAGCTGTACATTCTATTCCAGATGTTGTAAATGTCATATCTCCTGGACAAGTTATCTCTGGTCCTTGAGTATCACTTATATTAAACACTTGAACAAACATTGCACTAGTGTCAAATCCACAATTCCAATACATCGCTTCCCAAGTTCTTACTATGCTTGTCGTATTCTGAGCTGTTTGTAAGGTAATATCACTATATGTAACCATTAAGTTACATTGTAAATATTGATTAGGGAATAAGTTTTCGCCTCCTAGTTGTGGTGATCCATAAACAATAGGGTCAGGATTTCCGTCTGCGTCTTCCGCAAAGTTTTCATCACATTCAATAGCAATTTCACTTAAGACTGGTGCAGTTACTTCTCCTACATCAAACTTACGTATTGATAATGTTTGCGTACAAGTATTACTAACATTCCCAGCCGCATCAACAGCTTGCCATTCTCTTGTAATTATCTGTCTTAGCTCTGGATCATCACAATCAACATCTTCTATCGTCTCGTTCACCATTTGAATTGTTGCTCCACTGCAGTTATCTACTGGTACTGGTTCTGGGAACACAACTAATTCTCCACATGATATTGTATCACTTTCACATACTATTTGTGGTGGGAACTTGTCTTCAATAGTTACATTCACCATACAACAGTTATTGTCACAAAGTGGATTACAAATGGAGACCATAAATGATTGTCCTATGTCTGCTCCTCCAAATGATTGAGGATCAACCTCATTGCCATCTTCATCCATTGCCGTAATTTCATATACATGATCAGGGAATAAGTCACCTTCTAGTAACATACTAGGAGTTATATTCGCCATACACATTTCATCTAATGAAATATTCAAGTCTTGTACACAGAACATTCCTTCACATAATAATACCCATGCTTGATCATGATCATCTTCATCATCTATACCATCTGCACCATGACCAATTCCATTATCATCTAGTTCATCGTTATTTTCAAAATCATAGATCTCGTTTCCTACATCGTTAGCATTATCTAAATCTCCATTACTATCATAATCTAGACCGTCTCCATACTCTCCATATCCATTGCCATCTAGATCACTAGCACCATAAATTTCTGCCATATTAACCACATTCATTGGTGTTGCATCTTCAGAAACTTCTAAATTGATTATATAGATATTACTTTCTCCAGGAGCTATTGTGTCTTGAACATACAAATAATATTCACTAGGAGCTACCCATACTTCCCAATCTGGATTTAATGCATTAACAAAAATTAAGCCTTCAGGAATATACTCCATAATATCAATTTCACTAGTGGTAATATTTCCTTGATTGAAAACTTCAATCTCAAATGGAATAATATCACCAACTTCACTAGGTCCAACGACTGGATTTCTTTTTTGTATAGCCAAGTCAAACACTGGTGGTGCTGCAGGATCTGCATCATCACTATCTTCTCCGTTTGGTACGCTTCCATCAGTTGAATCATCATCAGATGTACCAAATGTCCCTGCTGCTTCTCCATCATCATTTGCAGGAGTACTATCAATATCTAATGCAGAAACATCATTGCCCATTGTGTCAATTACCTGAGCAATCTCAGCTACATTTATCATGTCAGCTGCTGTTGAATTAGCTTGTACTACTAGGTCAATTTCAATAGTGACACATGAATCCATCTCCAATCGTTGATTAATTTCATATTTCCAAGTATTACCAGTTACGAAGTCCCATCCGTCACTTGCATTTGGAATTTCAACTAATCCTGCAGGTATATAATCATGCACAACTACTTGATCAACAGGTACCGTTCCTTGATTACATACTTCTATTTCAAAAGTTACTATATCATTAGGTCTTACAGCTGGTGTACCTTCTTGTATTGTTTTGATCAATGCCAAATCTATTACTTGAGGTGCTGCTGGATCTGAATCATCTTCATCAGTCTCAGCATCTGTATCACCAGGCATTCCTGTCCCGTCTCCATCAATTGCATCATCACTATCAGTAAATAATGAGCCTCCGCCATCGTTTACAGATATCGTATCTCCTTGAGAATCAATATCTAAATCTGTTGCTTCATCTCCTGATTCAAAAAAGAACTCAGTAAGCTCCGCTATATTTATATAGTCATTCGTATTTGGAAGCACAGTAAGTACAATTTCCAACGTATCCATTTCACTAAATCCTAATGGTCCATCAACGGTTGCTCTTGCATTCCCATCTGCATCTAATACCCATCCGTTCATATCATTTACACTCAACTCATAGCTACTAGGAATGTAATCTATTACTTCAACACCAACCATTGGAATTGTTCCTTGATTGGTAACAATGATTTCGAAAGTAACGTCAGATCCAACTTGAACTGGAGCATTAGGGCTTTTTAAAGTTTTAGCAAGAGCCATATCAATAAATCCTAATAAAACAGGGTCTTGATCATCTTCATCAGCTACACCATCAACAATTTCATTATCAACTGTATTATCACTTCCACTTGGGTTTCCAGGGAGATCTACTTCTCCACCTGGATCATTATCTTCAACCATATCTGGCGTGCTATCTGCATCAATCAACACATCAGGATTATCTAAACAATTAGCTTTCCCAGATAGTATTTATGTATTTGGAGATGAGATAGAATT
>CAYOIL010000073.1:0-15554 GCA_964403985.1 uncultured Saprospiraceae bacterium | reverse complement strand
CAAAACCAATAAAACTTAAACCAACCTCAACTAAAACAGCTGTTGAAAAATTCGCTGCTGCCATTACCAACACCGGCCCTATAATATTCGGTAAAATATGAATAAATAAAATTTTGGGGACACCCATACCCATATTTCTTGCCGCTACTACAAATTGTTCGTTTTTTAGTAACATAACCTGACCACGAACGATTCTAGCTAATTCCACCCACATTGTTAATCCTACTGCTATAAAAATAACAATCAATCCTCTATCGAATGCCAATACAATTGCAAAAACCATCAATAAAGTAGGGATAGACCAATTCACATTGATTAATAACATTATCAATTGATCCCATATTCCTCCTAAAAAGCCTGCCAATGCTCCCATAAGAATTCCCATTATCAATGAAATTATCACTGCCACTGCTCCTACCAGCATCGACACGCGGATTCCCAAAATAATTCTTGAAAATATGTCTCTACCAAATTTATCTGTACCTAGTAAAAATGTCTTTTTATGTGTGAAGGAGGATAGGCTTGCACCTTCATTCGCTAAGGCTCCTTCCGGTTTGCCCAAAAGGTAATCATCTAGTGAAATGATCTGCACTCTGCCGAAATAATTAGTTAAATATAAGGCATTATTTTCTTGCTCGAAGGTATCGTAAACATAATAATCAACAGCTTCTTTTTTACCTGTAGTACATTTATTCCAAAAGGACTGCGTCGGTTGTTCCGCTGGTCTGGGCAATCCCAAAATATTCGCTTGGAATCCAGGTTTGCTTAATGAAATAGAGGGAAATTGTTGATTTGCATTAGGAGAATTATCGGGAATAAGGAGATAAGCGAGCATAGAAATGGAGAATAGGAAAAGGACAATACAGAGCGAAAAGAATGCTGATTTATTCTTTCTGAATTTCTTCCAAAAACTCTTTTCTGATGCCATAAGGGATTCTATACGTATTTCCTAAAAATCGAAAATACTATTTTAATTTTTCATTGTTCCTATGACGGTCAATATCTCGAGTGGTTTTCTTTTTTAAATTTTGGGCGAAAGCCTCTTCTAAATTTATACCCAGTTGATTACTTAAACATGTCAAGACGAAGAATATATCGGCAATTTCATCGGAAAGTTTTGCTTTTTGCTCTTCTTCTGAAAGTGGTTTTTTAAAAGATTGCTCGCCATAAATTCTAGCAATCAAACGAGAAAATTCACCTACTTCTTCATTTAATAATAAGGTGTTAGTCCTTTCATCGAAGTATCTCACTCCAATTTCTTTTATCCAGTTATCTACAATTTTCTGATATTCCTGTATACTCATTTATTCCTTATTATGACTGTCGAGAAAAATTGTGACAGGACCATCATTTTCAATAGTCACTAACATATCACTAGCAAATTTTCCAGTGTGAACGGTTAATAAACTTTCCGAACGAAGTTTGTCTACAAATTTATTATACATAGGTTCTGCAAATGGCTGCTTCGAAGATCTTATGTAAGAAGGTCGATTTCCTTTTTTAGTAGATGCGTATAAAGTAAACTGAGAAATAACTAAAAGTTGTCCTTGAATATCAAGAATAGATGTATTCATAACACCATTTTCATCGGCAAATATTCGCATATTGATTATCTTTCTTACCAGCCAATCAATATCCTCTTGCTTGTCTTCATCACATATTCCAACTAAGACATTAAGGCCTTGGGAAATTTCATTTTTCTCGTCATTATTAATCAGCACAGAAGAGTAGCGAACACGCTGAAGAATAGCTCTCATTTATAAAAAACTAAATAAATTGATTTCGGTAGGAATAGCAGCTGTAAGATCTTTTTCATTGTATTGATCGTCCAATAAACGATTCGTTACTTTATAAAATTGATAAACATCAGGGCGGAAAGGTTTTGTAAGCATAACTTCAGCAGCTTCTAAGTTTCTTTCTTCCATCCAGTTTTGTTGTTCTTGAGGAGTAAACTCAACGGGAAAACTTTGACATAAAAAATTAGAAACTTTTCTAGTTACTAAAGCTGTAGTAGCTAGATATTGATCGTCTGTTTTATACTCATCCCACAGACAAGCAAATTTCATTAATTGTCTATCTTTTCTTTCAATTCTATAAGGCGTATATTCAAGGCCTTTTTTATGTATATAATATATAGCATCAGCTAGAATAACTCCACGTTTGGAACGGAATGGAATTCTAGAAGAAGGTTTACTTGCAATTTCGTGTGTATCAATTTCTGTTAAATTTCCCCTATTATTAAGTCTTTTAGAGAAATGAGGAATAAGTCCCCATTCGATCGTGTACATTCTAGTAGGATTTACATCCAAAAGGCAATAGACTTTTTGACCGGGAGGAATTTGGTATTTATGATTAAATGCTTTGGGGAAAGTTATTTTACCGCATTCAGCAGCGACTTGTTCTTTGGAAGCGGATAGAGATAGTTTAAAGCTCATAAATATTTAGTTATACACATTAAAACTTTTTATAAAGTGTAAATATCAACAAATCAATGGAATAAATTAAAATTTTTACACATAAATTTTAAACAAAGTTGTTAATAAGTGTCTATTTATCCACAGAAAGTTAGAATTTCATGATTGTGTGGATAAGGAGTATAGATTTCAAGAGTGTAGTAAGACCTTGTTAGACGATTTTCAACAAAAACAGTTTAAAAACTTTTCAAAATTGGAAATTATTGATACTTACATTGAATAGTGAATAAGTAGTGGATAAGTGTTAGTAGAGGAATTGAAATATGAAAAGAATAAGTACTTATTAACAGTTATTTTATAAAATCGTTGATAAGTGCGTAATTTAAAATACTATAAATCAATTAATTAACATAAATATTGTAGAATTAGTAAAACAATATCCACATAATGTTTATAAACTATGAAATGTGTGGATAAATGAAGGTTGCAAGTGTAAAAAACAGATGATATCCATAAACAATTAAAAAGGTATTTAATTTATTCAACTTATCCACGTTTCCACAGGTTTAATAATGGATAGTAAATTTCTTTTATATAAAAAAGATAACTATAAATAACAAATACTGATGTGGGAAAACTGCATTTTACATTTGATTACATTTGCAAAAAAATTCTAGAATGTCTAAACCGAATCGTGCTTTTCTGAACTACACAAAATTTGTGCTCGTCATGGTTTTTCTTGTGATTCTAGCAGGTGGAGTTGTTCGAATGACACAATCTGGAATGGGTTGTCCAGATTGGCCTAAGTGTTTTGGCATGTGGATTCCACCAGTTAGTGAAGCTCAATTACCTTCTGACTTTACCAGTTATTTGGATAAACAGGATATTGATCATTCGTTCAATGTGTACCACACTTGGATTGAATATATCAATCGACTATTGGGTGCATTACTGGGAATATTTGTTTTTATAGAATTGATTTGGGCATTTGTAAAGTTTAGAAAGAAAGATATCCGTATCGTAATTGCCGCAGTTTCACTTTTTCTAATTACAGGATTTCAAGGCTTTCTTGGTAAGCTAGTAGTCGATGGGAATTTGGATGTGATAAAGATCACAATTCATATGTTAGTTGCTTTAATTATTGCCGCCATACCAGCATATATTATTCATAGGTTGAAAGGGGGAAATATAGAGGCGAGTTCTAAGGTTAAGAATGTGGTTTTAATTACACTTTTGTTAGTTATTGTTCAGATAGTGTTGGGAACCCAAGTTAGAGAAGAAATAGATGAGATTTCTAAGAAGTTTCTTTATGAGAATAGGGAATTGTGGATAGGAGAGACTGGTTGGATTTTTATTATTCACCGTTCTTTTAGTTGGATAGTACTTTTATCGACTGCTTTTATCTTTTATCTGTGTAAAAGTGTAGAACCTTTAAGAAAATATGCATCAATTATATTGGGTGTTGTTTCAATAATTATTTTAGCTGGAATAGCAATGAATTATTTGAATATGCCTGCAATTGCTCAACCTATCCACTTATTGTTAGCAAGCGTGTTGACAACTCTATTATTTTATTTCAGGGTAAGGATGAGTAAGTAAAAAAAAGCTACTATTCACAAGTAGTAAATAGTAGCTTTTTATTTTGGGCGAAAGCCAAATTTGCTTATTGATTTCGAAGAATTACACTATTCTCTTTCTGCTGTTATAGTGCAAAAGTTTGTAACCTTATCAGTTAAAATATTTCCGTCAAAAGTAATTTCTCCATCAAAATTTCCACTATCAATTTCATAAGTTATTGTTAAACATCCATCTGAAATTTCTCCATCTCCTTCAACGAATGCAGATAAGTATGTGCTATTAATACGTACTCTAATTGATGTATCTGAATCTCCTTCTGAAAATTCATAAGAGGCAAAATCACAATTTGAATTATTATTATCTTTAACTACCCATGTTCCTTGTAAACTTTCTAGGCATGTAGTCCCACAATCCGAGTCGGTAAATCCATCAGGACAAAGACAAGTACCATCTACCCATGTTCCTTCATTAAACATGTGATGAAATCACATTCATTTTTACCTATACAAGAGATAAAAAGAATTAAAAATATTGCTATGTATTTTTCCATTGTATGTTTAATTTTTATGATTTATTAGTTTTTGCTTTTTGCATAGGATTTTGACCTGCTCTTCTATTATTTTTAAATAGTTCGAAACGATCTTCTTCAGACTCTGGAGGAAAGTAATTATTATTTCTATCAACATCAGCTGTTTCTAAATATGGGTCAAGAATTATTCGTTTTACTTCTTTTTCTCTTTTAAAAGTTTTTGTTACTGTCGTAGATCCTTTTCTCCATATTTCTGCTGGTATTCTAACAACCTCACTTGTTCCATCAGTATATTGAAATTCAAATATTACGGGCATAACTAAACCACCTAAATTCTCGAAGGTAAGTTCATAAAAGTTATATCCTTTTTTCAAGAACATTTTCTCTTCTTCAGAAAGTTTAGAAAAGTATTTTCTGTATTGTTCTTCATCAAGAGAAGTAGCGTCTAGAGGGTCATATGAATTATAGAAATCATTAAGTGAAGGATCTTGTTCAGCATATGTTTGTTTGATTTCTTTTTCATTCCGTTGTTGGGCTATAGTTTTAGGTCTTTCTTCTCTATTTTCCTTTTTACGTGCTTTTTCAACTGTAGGATTTCCAGAATTTAAAGTATACCATTCTACATTATTAAGAGAGATATCTACATTATCAGTTGTATAAAACCAGCCTCTCCAGAACCAGTCTAAATCTACAGCAGAAGCATCTTCCATTGTTCGGAAAAAGTCTGCAGGTGTGGGATGTTTGAAAGCCCATCTTTCAGAGTATTCTTTAAAAGCATAATCAAAAGCTTCTCTACCCATTACTGTTTCTCTTAAAATATTTAATGCTGTTGCTGGTTTTGCATATGCATTACTTCCAAATTGGATAATGGATTCACTGTTTGTCATTATAGGTGATAAATTCTCTTTATCACTTTTCATGTAGTCTACAATTTTATAAGGCTCACCTCTTCTTGAAGGGTAGTCTCTTTCCCATTGTTGTTCAGCGAGGTATTGAACAAATGTGTTAAGGCCTTCATCCATCCACGTCCATTGTCTTTCATCACTATTGATAATCATAGGGAAAAAATTATGTCCTACTTCATGAATAATAACTCCTATCATTCCGTATTTTGTTCTAGCTGTATATGTTCCATCTTTTTCTGGTCTTCCAAAATTGAAACAGATCATAGGATATTCCATTCCTATTCTGTCTGCATGAATAGACCAAGCAACAGGATAAGGATAATCAATTGTATAATGAGAATACCATTTTAAAGTATGAGCTACTGCTTTCGTTGAGTATTGTTCCCATAATGGATTTCCTTCTTTTGGGTACATAGACATTGCCATGACTGTTTTACCATTAATATCTGTTGCCATTGCATCCCAAATAAATTTTCTAGAAGATGCGAAAGCAAAGTCACGGACCATGTCTGCTTTGAAAGTCCAAGTCTTTTTATCTTTTGCTCTTTTCCCTTCTCTTTTTTCTGCTTCACTTTGTGTAGCTATAATAACTGGTTGTTCAAACTCTTCTCTCGCTTTATTCATGCGTTCTTTTTGAGTTTTACTTAGAATATCATCTTCGTTTGTAAGAGTTCCAGTCGCTGCAACTAGGTGATCTGAAGGAACAGTTATATTTACTTCATAATTTCCAAATACTAAAGCAAATTCTCCTCTTCCAAGGAATTGTTTATTCTGCCAACCTTCTACATCATCATAAACACACATTCTCGGAAAAAACTGAGCAATTGTATATAGATAGTTTTCATCTTCTTCAAAATATTCGAAACCACTTCTACCACCTATTTCCATTCTATTATTGATGTTATACCACCATTTAATTTTAAAAGAAAATTTCTCTCCAGTTTTAAGAGGTGTAGGTAGATCAATACGCATCATAGTTTGATTAATAAAATGCGGAAGATCTTTCCCGTTACTATCTTTTACATAATCAAGTTTGAATCCACCATCAAATTCTGAATCTAATCTCTTTAATTGTCTGAGTGACATTTTATCATCTACATCTTGCGTACTAATTTTATAAGTATCAGAATCTTTAGCTCGCATATTTTGATCTAGCTGTATCCATAAGTAGGATAATACATCGGGTGACATGTTATGATATGTAACAGTTTCTTCACCATATACTTTTTGATTGTCATCATCAAGTTCTATATCCATTATATAGTCTGCTTGTTGTTGCCAATATTCTGCTCCAGGTGCCCCAGAAGCTGATCGATAGGAATTAGGTGTAGGAAGTTCTTCGCCTAGTTGACTAAATTTATACTGATTCGAGTTAATTTGTCCAGAGAGACTAAAAACGAATAATGAAAGAAAAGTAAAGAGTAAAAATCTCATATTATAATTTATATTAAAAATTTATATATATAAAATAAACATTTAAAGTGTATTAGATATAAATCTATATCATTTGCTGTTATTTTATGCGTAAATGTAACGAAATAGAGCAAAACTTGTTTGAAAGTGGTCCATGATAGTTTAAAAAGTAGTTGGAATGTTTCACGTGGAACATTTATGTTTTGTCATAACTGACACTAAACTATTAATTACTCTGCTATTTAATTTAAAATATTTTTAGATTTATATAAAAAAATACGCACATGTTTAAATCTATATTATATAAATTTTCGTTTCTTTTATTCATTTTATTGATTAGTTCTTCTTCAGTTTTTACACAAATCACTGATTCTTATTTTTATGAGAGAAAAAACAATGAAGATATTGACCCTAGATCTATTGTAAAAGTATCTGATAATGGGTATATTATATCTGGTATAGAACAACAAGGTTCTTCATTTATTATGAAAGTTGATTCTACAAATGAGATTGATGAATATTTGTTGCTAAATAATCAATGGGGAAATCTGGATGTTTATTCTGAAAATCTACAGGAATTTACTGATTCAACATATTTATTAATTCATGGCCCTTGGGATCCTGACTTAAGTAAGGGATTTTTATCCTTTTATGAATTTGATGAAAATCTAAATATTAAGCAAGAATTATCTCTTGATATAGGATTTGATCCTAAAGTATTAAATTCAATCCAATTAGCTGATTATAGTCATTTAATCGCAGTAACTGGGGATAAAAACTTAATAATTTCAATAAATACATTATTTCAAATAAATTGGATTAAAGAATTTAGTAATGAAAATAAAACATTCAAACTTAAAAAGTTAAATATTATAAATGATTCATTGTTGTTTATATCTGCCTACGATCAAGAATCTATAATTTTCTCAACACTTTCACCAGATTGTGAAATAATAAATTCTATAGAAACGAGCAATAATGATTCTTATTTATTTGATTCAGATGTCTATTTAGAAAAAGATACGATTTTTTTATTATACACTAGAGAATTAAAGTCTAGTGGTGATGGTTGTCATCTTTTAAAAATGAATTTTGATTTAGAGAAGGATAATGAGTATTTTTATTGGTATGAACCATCTTATTTTATGACTCCGAGTAATGTAGGTTTTATGAGCATAGATAGTTTAGGATTTAGTTTTTATGCTGGTAATACTCTATATAAGTCAAATCGTGATCATAAAGTTATTAATTCTATATCAGGTGGTATTACATTTAAGGATTTTTATACTGATAATGAAACAACTTCTATACTAGTTAAAAATGGTTTTATTCCTGCCAAATCTGTTAATAGTGGATATGAGTTTGTAATTTTAAAAGGCAATTCAATTGATAGTATAATGACTTCAAATTATGAAAATAAATGTCTTGGTTTTCCATACGTTTATATTGATCCATATGAGGTAACAATTCAGTATGAAAGTTATGAATATTTTGTAGATACTTTTTCTACTGTCATATTAAATGATTCATATGATTTTAATGCCGCAGGTATTAATTTGTTTGATAGCTGTCCAGATGCACCTAGTTTAATTTCTTCAAAATTCAATACACCAGAAATCAATGTATATCCTAATCCAGCTAGTGATTTTCTAAATGTGGAGAGTGATTATATAATGGAGACAATTATTATTTCTAGCGGTGATGGAAGGATAATTAATACGTTCCCATCAATTAATATGAATAATTATAGTATTGATATGTGTTCTGCTATTGAAGGGATGTATTTCATTTCTGTTATGATAGATAATAGATGGACTACTCAGAAGTTTATTGTTCATAATTAGACTGTTTTATCTATAATTCATCAATTAATAATTTACTTCTTTGTTTGTATTTTTGTGCTGCAGTAGTTCACTATTTTCAAAGTTGTTACTTTCTTGCCAACATCCAATCAACAAATTCAGAATATGTTTTTAATTGTTCTTTCTTACTAGATTTTGAAGAAAGAGATTTTAAAGTATCAGGGATATCTATTGTTGTTTCAAGAATAACATTAACAACTTCCATAAATTTTGCAGGATGGGCAGTTCCTAAGAAGATCTTATTATGTTCACTAATTACAGATTTTTCTTTCAAAGCGCAGTAAGCTACAGCTGCATGTGGTTCTGATACATAATTGAATTTGTTATTAATTTCTTTAACTCCTTCGGCAGTGATTGCATCATTATATGAGTAGGATAATGTGTTGCTCTTAATATTGTTCCACGTGGAACCATTTAGACGGGTGAATCTAGGAAAGTTACTTGGATTTCCAACATCCATAGCATTACTTATAGTAGATACGGAAGGTTTGGCTTTGTATTCACCAGATGAATAATATTCTGTTACAGTATTATTAGAATTGTGAGCAGCGATGAGTGTATGAATTGGTAAACCCATTTGTCTTGCTAAGGAACCAGCGCTTATATTTCCTATATTACCACTTGGTACAGCAATTGTAATTTCTTTTTCCAAGCCTACTTGCTTTATTGCTTCGAAATAGTAGAAGGATTGTGGAATTAATCTTGAGATATTAATACTATTAGCTGAACTTAAATTGTATGTTGATAAATTTTCGTCTAGAAAAGCTCGTTTTACTATGGCTTGACAATCATCAAATGTTCCCTCAACTTCAACAGCTTGAATATTATCCCCCCATGTTGTTAATTGTAATTCTTGTAGAGGACTTACCTTTCCTTTAGGGTATAGAATGATTACTTCTATATTATCAACCTTATGAAAACCTGCTGCTACTGCACCACCAGTATCACCGCTAGTAGCTACTAAGATTGTTAGTTTATTATCTTCTTTTTTAATGAAATGGGACATTAGTTCTGCCATAAATCTAGCTCCAAAATCCTTAAAGGCTAGAGATGGTCCATGAAATAATTCCTGAATGAAAAGGCCTTCGGTAAGTTTTATTACTGGAGCTGGAAAATTGATCGCTTTATAACAGATTCTTTCTAAATCTTGATCAGGTATTTCTTCTCCAATTAGTTTAGATGCTACTCGATATGAGATTTCTGGGAAACTGTAGCTTTTTAAATTGTTTATGAAATCTTTGTCTAACTCAGGAATTTCACAAGGAAGATACAATCCCTTATCCTTAGGCAATGATTTTAAAGTTGCTTGTTTGAGATCTACAATATTCGTAGAATCGTTTGTACTATATAGCTTCAAGATTTATGATTTTATACTCAAAGATGTAATTAATCTATATATGAAGCAACAATACAAGTTTTGTATTTATAGAGTTAAAGTAAAATGACCTGATATAATTTGAGTTGTCGAATCGATGAATTCTATCTCTGCAATAAAATGATATATACCTTGTATTCCTATTTTATTTGCCATTTTTCCATCCCATGAAATATCTTCTGTAAATGGATTTGCGTTTTCAATATGATGAACTCTATTCCCCCATCTATCATATATACTAAATCTAACTATAGATTGTACAGCTTTTTTTTGTGGAAATATACTGTAGTAGTCATTAATATTATCCCCATTGGGTGTAAAAGTATTTGGAATATATATTTTAATGTCTCTGTCTACTCTTATTTGAACTGTATCTTTAGCAAGACATCCTTCCTCAGAAATTGATTGAACTATTACTTCTCCATCTGTAAACGGTAGAAAGGTAACGTCAGTACAAATACCATTACATTCAATATTATAAATTGACTGATACACTGTATTTACCAAATTGTAATTGTAAATCAGCTCTAAGCTTAATTCATCTCCTAAATCGACTACCACATCATCTCCTAAATTAATTATAAATTCTTCAGGAGAACCTACAGTAATGATTGTGTCAAGTGTACAACCATATTGATCTTGAATTTGAAGTAGATAGTCACCAGCAGAAAGATTACTAATTTCTTCTGCTGACTCAATTCCTCCAAGTGATACAGTATATGGATCATACGTATTTAACACTTGATTTATCAAAAGTTGACCATCTGAAGAGTAAGAACATGTAGGCTCACTATCTTTTACTTCTACTGAAATTCCTTGATCGGGAAAGACAACTAATTCTAAAGTTACAATACTATCACAACCTAATTGATTAATCAATGTGTCAATAAATGTTCCTCCATCAGTATACACTTGATTTCCTATTGTAACCTCTAATCCCTCACATATATTTTCATCTAGATATGTGAATTTAGGAATTACTTGAACAATTTTAATATTCGAAATAATCTGACAAAACGAGTTAGATAAATTACTTGGATTACTTGCTATTTTATATCGGTAATAATAAGTCCCTCCTGATAATTCATCAAAAAGATAAACGGCATTGTTCTCACCAGGTATATCTATCCAAGTCATTCCACCATCTAAACTTTCTTGCCATTGAAAAGAAGGTGTTCCAAATTGTTCTCCATTTACAGTTGCATCTAAAGTGATTGGATTTCCATCTTCGCATATATTTTCAACAGTCAATGGAAGGATTAAAGCTTCAGGACCACAAGCTCTAAATGAAATATTATCTATTGCTAAATCATTTCCATTTCCACCAGGTGCATTATTAGCTAGAGATAAAGTTACAGAAGTTTCTGTGGGACCTGTTGTGAAGGTAAATCCATAGGAATTCCATTTACTGTTCTCTGGAATATTACCTGTAGTAAATTGAATGTCATCATTTAATAAGAAGGAAACATTTGGTTTTATAAGATTGGCTCCAGTATGTAAGTTGTGAATATCTGCTGAAAATTCATATAAAGTATTTTCACATAATCCTTCTACTAATTTTTCATAGAATAATCCGGGATCATAACTTGCATTTACAACCATCATATACCCGTCTGGATCATCACTATTGTCTTGAATATCTGCCCATCCCCAGTTAAAGTTCCATGGGGTAATATCATTAGTTATTGTGTAAGAACCGTCAATAGGGGGAGGATTAGTTATATAATTATATCCTGGAGCGATTCCTGGATCAGTAGAAGGGATATTGTCTGCACCACTGCCAAAATTACCGTCTAAAAAAATATTGTCCCCTAAATTTCCATCACATAATTGAGCTTTCACAATAGTGAAACTCATTGATATACAGATGATTAAGAAGATATTTATATACCTCATATTAACAAAGATACACTTGAATCTATAATATATACTTACTGTTTATTAATAACGTTTAGTTAATTTTGCAGCAAGACAATTTTAATGAAAGAAAATACAATAGTAAAAGAATTATTAGCGGAAGGTAAGAAACTTACTGTTTATAATAGTTTGAAAGGAGCAAAAGAGGAATTTAACCCTATTAGTGAAGGCTTTATTGGCATGTATGTTTGTGGACCAACAGTTTATAGTGACGTGCATTTAGGAAACTGTATGACCTTTACAAAATTTGACTTGATATACAGGTATCTAGTTTTCTTAGGGAATAAGGTAAGATATGTTAGAAATATTACTGACGTAGGTCATTTATTAGATGATGGAGAAGACCGAATTAGTAAAGGCGCAAGATTAGATAAATTGGAACCAATGGAAGTTGTACAAAAGTACACCAATGGTTTTCATGAAATGATGTCTGTATTCAACAATAAAAAACCATCTATTGAACCTCGTGCAACTGCCCATATAATTGAACAAATTGATATGGTTCAAGAAATAATCGATAATGGTTATGGTTATGAAGCGAATGGGAGTGTTTATTTTGATACAATAAAATTTGCGAAAGAAGACAGAGGATATGGAAAGTTATCAGGTAGAAAGATTGATGACCTTATGGCAGAATCAAGAGATAATTTGAAAAATCAAGGTGATAAAAGACATCCTTCGGACTTTGCTATATGGATGAAAGCGGCAGAAAATCATTTAATGAAATGGAAGTCACCTTGGTCTTTAGGTTTTCCAGGATGGCATCTTGAGTGTTCAGCAATGAGTACAAAATATTTAGGTAAGACATTTGATATTCATGGTGGAGGAAATGATTTAAAGTTTCCGCATCACGAGAATGAAATAGCTCAAAATATGGGTTCTTGTAATTGCCAACCAGCTAATTATTGGCTTCATACCAATATGCTGTTAATGAACGGTAAAAAAATGTCTAAAAGTGATGGAAATACAATAACTCCCACGGAATTACTTACGGGAAAAAGTGAACATATTACTCAGGCTTTTTCTCCTATGGCATTACGTTACTTTATGTTACACTCTCACTACAGAAGTACATTAGATTTAACAAATGAGGGTTTATTAGCTGCGGATAAGACATATAAAAGAATGATGGAAACGCTTGAAACATTGGATAAGTTAGATTCAAATGTTGAGAGTGGAACTGGAGATGAGACAGTGAAACAATCATTACGAGACATGCATCTTCATATGATGGATGATTTTAATAGCCCAAGAGCAATCGCGAGTATATTTGAAATCATACCTAAAATAAATACACATCATACAAATCCATCAAAAGATACATTAGGAAAGGAGATGCTTCAATTATTGAAAGTTGAGTTGAATGCAATGATTTCAGATGTTTTGGGTTTATATAATGAGAAAGAAGCTGGAAATGACGGCGAAACGGTAGATGGTCTAATGAATCTTATAATAGAATTACGTGCGAATGTAAGAGCAAATAAAGACTGGACAAGTGCAGATAAGATTCGTGATGGATTATCAGCAGTAAATATTAAATTAAAAGATGGAAAAGATGGTACGGATTGGTCTTATGAATAGGTCATTATTATTTATATTATTTGTAGGACTATTAATTGTTTCTTGTAAAAAAGAACCTCAATCAATTCCTCCTGCCAAACTAGTTGTTCCTATATTCAATGTTGATTCTGCATATTCTTTTATAGAAGAACAAATTGATTTTGGACCACGAGTTCCTGGTACTGAAGCACAAATTAAGTGTAAAAATTGGATTAAATCCAAAATGGAAGCTTATGGTGCAAAAGTAATAGAACAGGAATATTCAGCTGTAATTTTTAATGGTGATGAAAAGCCAGGATATAATATAATGGCTCAGTTTAATCCTAATGCTAAAAAGAGAGTTTTACTTGCGGCACATTGGGATACTAGAATGGTAGCAGATAAGGATAAGGATGTATCCAAAAGAGAAAATGCAATTGATGGTGCTGATGATGGTGCAAGTGGAACTGCAGCTTTAATAGAAATAGGTAGATTATTGCAATCAGAAAAGATGCAAAATATGGGAGTAGATCTTCTATTTTTTGATTTAGAAGATCAAGGAGGTCTTAACGGAGTTGCAGAAGAGGAAAGCACATATGCTCTTGGTTCTAAATATTGGTCTGAGAATATTGTTCCATCAGGTTATAAAGCTGATTTTGGTATATTACTTGATATGATAGCAGCAAAAGGAGCATCATTTGGAAAAGAGCAATATTCGGTAACATATGCTGGACAATATGTTAATAAAATTTGGGACTTAGCTAAGAAAATGGGAAAAGGTCATTTGTTTCAAGATTATAATGCTGGTCCTATAGGAGATGATCATGTAAATATAATAAAGGCGGGAATTCCTATGGTAGATATTATAAACCGTCCTATGATTACTAAACATGGCTTTGGAAGTTACCATCATACACACGATGATGATATTTCTATAATAAGTAAAGACAACCTTAAAGCAGTAGGACAAATTGTAACAGCAGTTATATACAGAGAAGCCGTAGGTCGGTTTTAGAAACTATCTTTAAATTCGATACGTTTAAAAAATATAATACTTAAATATGAGATCTCTTCTATTGGTTCTATTAATGGCCTTTTTTTCTAATATTGCCACCCAAGCACAAGATTCCAATATTTGGAAAACCTTAGGTAAAATATCCTATAAAAAGGAATATGACGAGATCCTCGGTTTTAAAGTTGATATACCTGTTTTTAGCGAAAATATAAAAGAACTAGAAGGTCAAGAAATAATAGTAAAAGGTTATATCATACCAGTAGAAGGATATAAAAACCATACAGAATTTATTTTCTCTGCTTTTCCATATAATATGTGTTTTTTCTGTGGTGGAGCAGGTCCAGAAACGGTAATGGAAGTAGTCGCCATAGAAGAAGTTCCATTTACTGCCGAGCAAATTCAGATAAGAGGAATTTTACGATTGAACGATGATGATATTAATAAATTGATGTATCGTTTAGAAGAAGTAAAAGCAGTAGAATAACTTATTCCCTAGTAATCAATCATTTAGATAAGATTATTTGTTCTTTTTAATTTTTTCTAACTCATATATTTCCATACATTTGCGGTCTGTAAATAATACAAAATGGCAACTCCTAGATCTGTAGCATTTTATACATTGGGATGTAAGTTGAATTTTTCTGAAACTTCATCAATTGCTGATCAATTTAGATCACATGGATTTCACGTTTCTGAATTTGAAAATGGAGCAGATATTTTTGTTGTAAATACTTGTTCAGTAACAGAATTCGCGGATAGAAAATGTCGAAAAATTGTAAGAGAGGCTAAAGCTATTAATTCGGAATCTAAGGTGGTAATTATAGGTTGTTATGCACAATTAAAACCAAAGGAGATTTCAGAAATTGAAGGTGTAGATTTAGTGCTTGGTGCAAAAGAGAAATTTAATTTAGTACAACATATTGAAGAAATGTCTTATGCAAATGATCGATCAATGATTAAAGCAACAGAGATTTCTGAGGTCAATACCTTTGTTCAAGCTTTTAGTC
>CAYOIL010000072.1:0-15713 GCA_964403985.1 uncultured Saprospiraceae bacterium | reverse complement strand
AGTAGAGCTCGTCACCTGCGAACTAAAAGTACGGTCGAATTGTTCGAGCACGAAGTCCGCGAACAAGCTATCAGTCTTGTTTTCCATGTCTCTGTTGGTTCCGTCTTGTAGAAGAATGCGCATTTCGTTGCTAATGGGGCCATTGTCGTCAAACCGATATCCTACTTGCCCACCTAACATCGACTCCCGAATCACAAGTCGACTGCTTTGCAGTAGCGCAAGCTCCTTGCGAATCGCCGAGAGACTGCACTGCAGCGAGTCTCTGAGCTCAGAGACCGTCAGGTGCGACTCTTGGGTTCTAGTGAGCAACCAGAGCACGCCAAGGCGCACGGCTGGAAAGATGCTCACGAGCGCTTGCTTTCGGCTGTCTTGTTGGTCCTCGACCACGACGTGCATCGTACAGGCACCCCGCGCACCTGTGGTGAACCCTCCCACACTTTTTGTGTGCATGGGTGTAGCGCTCTCCCTTGAAAGACTTTACGAACCCCGTTTTTCTCGGGGTGCCTCTAGTCCAACGCGAAACCGACGTGTGGAGCGGCAGGTCGCCCTACCTAAGAGTCCTTTCGAAATGAGGTAGCCCCATCACGGTCCAGAGGTGACTACGTTTCGGGTGCCTTGGCATCTGCGCTAGTTCGGCAAGCTTGCTCCGTCGAATCGTGACTCTCGGTGCCGTGAGGCCCGATTCGCTCTCTTGACAAAGCTCGTGATAAACTCCGGGTTATCACGAGCATGGGCCTCCAAGACGGCCTTCGAGGCATCTGGAGCCCCGATTTGCGGTCGCAACGCCCTTCGTGCGGGGCTCTTTTGCCTAGCAGGTCGCCCCTCAGCACGGTCAGCGCCTACTCGCTCAACGAGAACGGTCCACTCGGGTGCTTACGATGGGGGAGACGTGGTGGACCGAGCGACCCACGTCAGGCCCACCATGCCAGCCCGCGCTGAACCGACATGCTGGGGGTGCCTCACTCACATCCCGGCAAGCACCTAAAGTCACCGCCTCTCTCTCGCCAGCATACTGCGTGCCTCCGCACATGAACCCCAAGCCTAGAGCGACTTGGCCCTTTGTGGCTCTTGGCGTAAGCGTGGCCACGATGCTCTTCGTGGCTGCAGTACTTGTAGTACCACTACGGTGGGCGCCGGTCCCGGTTCTTGGATGCGTTGCGTTCTGGTTCGTGATGTTTCGAAACCCAGAGCGTCGCTTCTTCAGGCTAGCTCAATACGTATTTGGCGTCTGGGCGGCCGTCATCGTGCGTTCCGCTGTCGGGATGGGAGCAGAGCTCGACACAGACAGAGTCGACGCCTGGTGGCACATCGGTCGAATCCCTGGGTACATTCACCTGCTGCTATTCGGACTGCTGTGCCTGTTGTTGCTGCTCGACTGGCGTCAACAGTCGCACACGCACCATTCGGAGGTGGCACCTCGACCATCAACAATCGACGGTCGGGCAGCTCCAGCGCTTGTCCTCGACGTCGTCAACTGTCTGGTTGCGCTGAGCGTTGTTGTCGGCCTTGGTGTATCCCTGCCCGCCCTCTGGTCCGGCTCGCATGCGACCTTCTGGATTGCCACCCTCCTGGTGCTAATGGGCATGGTTCTGCTCGTGTGGACCATTGCTGGTAGGACGAAGAGGAACGCGCGAGAGAAGCAGCTGGAGCGGTGGGGGAGCATCGATTTGCTCGAGTCCGCGCCGAGCAAGTTCCAATTGGGCTCACTCAGAGCGAGCGATGAATTCCCTCCTCGCCCAGACAGGGCTGAGCACGAAGTGCTCGAACGGCTCAAGGCTCCCAATGCAAGCGTGCTGCTACTTGAGGGCTACTCTGGCACTGGAAAGACATCGCTGTTGGAAGCATGGGTCATCCCACGACTGCTCGACGAGAGACCAAGACCGGTCGTAATCGAAGCCCCTCCTTTCAACTGCTGTTTGAGGTTGCGCGAAGAGCTCCTCAGAGAGGGAATAGTCTGGAAACGTCCTCCAGCAAGGCTCAGCAAGCTCGCAACGGCGGAGCTACTCAAGGCTGCGGGCAAGAAGGCCAAGGCGGATGGGCGACATGTATTCCTCATCCTCGACCACTTCGAGGTCGCTCTCTTGAAGCACGCCGAGTCGCCGAATCCAGCGACCGAGGAGCTAGCTGCTATTCTCCGCGGTCTCGCTGAGCAGGGAAACGATGGCCTGTCGACCACCGCGGTCCTCTCATACCGCGCGGAGTACTACTCAAGGTTCGAAAACATGGGGCTGCGAGAGCTGCCTTCGAATCGCGTCGAGTCCTTCTCCCGCAACGATGCCGCTGCCTTCCTAATAGAGCGTGTCGCGCTCAGCGAAGACCAGCTGCGCGCCGTCCTGGACGAGTGCGAGACCGTAACAGATACTCGCGGTCTCATTCGCCCTGTCGTACTCCAGATGCTCGGGAGGGCCTTGAGCCGCAACACTCACCGCGAAATCACCGAGACGCCTCGAGGAGCCTTCATTTCCACCGAGCTGGCCTCGAGCATCAACCGGAGCGAGGTTCGCGACTACTCACGACCAGTCCTGCGTCACCTCCTGACGAACGGTGCACGAATACTCGACGGGCCGAGAGTCGGCGAGATTGCCGATGCTCTGAAGCTAGACCCGGCACAAATCGATGGTTGCCTGCGAGCCCTTCGGTCTGATGCAGACATCGTCAGACTCGTCGAAGACTCCGGCCGTCCACGTGAACGGCGATGGGAGGTCTCCCATGACTTTGTCGCTCGACTGCTGGAACCGCTCCTAGATACAGGTCACGGTTTGCCCATATTGGTGCGGAGGGGCGCCGGTCTTCTTCTCTTACTGGCTACATCGGTTTTTGCTTCTGTCTACTTCAGCAGCCAGAAGATTGGAGCTGTGCGTGACTTAGCCGAGGCGGGCCTCTGGTGGGACGGCGAGCAAGCAGGCGTGTTCGACTCATTTGCATCGAGACGTAGTGTCACCCGTATTCCCGTAGCTCCACTGCGGACACTTGGCGTTCGCGGGCTTGACCTCGAGGGGTGTTTTCGGCTCACCAGCCTCGAAGGGCTCTCTGAGCTTTCAGCTCTCCAGACTCTCAACCTCGAGTCTTGCCAGGACCTCACCAACCTCGAAGGGCTCTCTGAGCTTCCCGCCCTCCAGACACTCAACCTCGAGTCTTGCCAGGACCTCACTAGCCTCGAAGGGTTCTCTGAGCTTCCAGCTCTCCAAACTCTCAACCTCAGGAACTGCATCGACCTCCCTAGCCTTCAAGGGTTTCCTGAGCTTCCAGTTCTCAAGGCTCTCGACCTCTCAAGCAGCAATGGCCTCACCTGCCTTGAAGGGTTCCCTGAGCTGCCCGCCCTCCAGACTCTCAATCTCACGCGCAGCTTGGAACTAGCCAGTCTCGAAGGGCTCCCTGAACTTCCAGTCCTTCAGGCTCTCTACCTCTCGGATTGCTACGACCTAGTCAACCTCGAAGGGCTCCCTGAACTTCCAGCCCTCCAGGCTCTCTACCTCTCGAGTTGCTACGGCCTAGTCAACCTTGAAGGGTTCACTATTCTGCCTGCTCTCCTGTCTCTCCATCTTGATGGTTGCATACACCTAACTAGCCTCGAAGGGTTCTCTGAGCTTCCAGCTCTCCAAACTCTCAACCTCGAGACCTGCTTCAACCTCGCCAGTCTTGAATGGCTTCCTGATGAGCTACCCGCCCTCCAGTCTCTCAACCTCTCGGGTTGCGATAGCCTCACCAGCCTTGAAGGGCTACCTGATAAGCTGCCCGCCCTCCACACTCTTACCCTTTGGGGTTGCGAAGGCCTCACCAGCCTCAAAGGGCTCCCTGAACTTCCTGCTCTGCGCACACTCGACCTCCGGGGTTGCGAACGAATCACCAGTCTCGAAGGGCTCCCTGAGTCGCTACAGAAGAGTGTCGAACTGATTGGGTCATCGAGCCTCCTCGGCGAATAGCCCTAGTCCTTGGGCTGCGACGAATACCCGAGCCTGAGGCAACTCCAGAATGCCCGGTCCAACAAATGTTGGGGTCCGGGCGCAATGTGCTCGCGTCGCCCGGGGAGACCAAGGGGAAATCGAGTCCTAATTTTCGAGGTCGTGAGGCCCGATTGGGGCCTTGACAAAGCTCGTGATAAACTGGATTATCACGAGCATGAGGGGGCGCTCGTGAAGAGCGTCCGAAATGTGTCTTGGGAGGGACCATGACTGATGACCAACACCCACTCGTTGGCCGAACCATCACAGGCTTTCGAACGCTCGGACCCGGCGATGGGCTCGGACGCTACTTCAACGACTACGCACTGGTCTGCGTTCTTGAACTCGACGACGGGACCATGCTCGGTTCCGCCATCGAAGAAGAGAACGGCGGACCACTTGTCGGCTGGTTCTACCGAGTCGACCCTGAGCGCCTGCGATGGTCGATGGTGCAGTCGGAGGAGGCAGCATGAGAAAGCCACGGGCAAAGAAGCTCGCAGCCGTCGCCAAAGCCGCAGAACTGCTCAGTGAGGCATCTGCTCAGATTCAAGAGCGAGAGCCTTTCAGGGCCGATGCCCTGCTTCGCTTGAGCTACTGCCTCGAGGGACTCGTATCCAAGAGCACCCTCGACCTCACGATTCCACGCGGCTCGGTGCGACTGTGGGAAGCCGATGGCGGCCGACACTTCATGGGCCAGACTGCTGGACAGACCAGCGGGCGACTTGAGGTTGAAGCTGAGGAGGCCACGCCTCGGGAGGTCGCATGAGCAAGACAAAGCCAACACAGCAAACTGAGCCAAGCACCTTTGCCGAGCTCACCTACGCTCTAGCTGTTATTCGACGACTTCAGAAGCCTCTACCGGCTGCGGAACAGGACCTGATTCGGCGTCACGTCACCTGCATCCTTGAGCTGCTACGGGGAGACTCGGCATCTGCGCTTCCGCGCTTCACACGGTGGCTGCGCCGCTGGAAGGAGACCACATGAAACTCAAGCCCACGCAAGCGGAGCTAGAACGGCTCGTCGCAGTCGGCGGAACGGCTGCTATTCGGCTCAACATGCATGCTCAAGAGCTACAGAGGCTCGCTCGACGCTTGGAAGATGAACTCCGCCGTGTTGACCACAAGGCTCTCGATGCCCTCCAAATCGACATCTTCGAGATAGCGAAGATGACCCCTGGAAGTCACTCCTATTGGAGCAGCTACCCACGCCTTCACCTTCATCCACCGTCGAGGGACGCTAAGCCGCGGGGGAACGAATGAGCACACAACACAAGCTCAGGCCGTCATCTGCGGATTTCGCCCGCTCCGTTCGCATCCTAAGCGCTGGCAAGGGGGCCGCATGAGTAAGTCCAAGGCCCCAAAGCTCTTCATCACCACCGACCCACCCTCCGGTGTGATGTCACCGTGCATCTACCCTGAGCGAACGACCTGGCGCATCGGCACGCTTCCTGATGGTTTCAAGCTTCAGGCAAAGCTCGATGGTCGCTGGCGTCTTCTTCAGTTCGACCGGGCGCGCTCGAACAAGGCACATGCCGCCTTCACGGTTCTCGACGGTCAACAACCAGGCACCGTCCAGCTTGGCCCCGACGCACAGCTTCGCTGGCCCAAGCTCAAGGGGGCCGCGTGAGCCACCTTCAGGGCCCCTTCCTCAGCGCCAGCCGATGCTCTCTCGCTCCCCAAGTAGCGTTGGTGCCCGGTGAACACCCACTTCAACGACGAGAGAGCATCGCGCTCAAGCACCAACATCTGTGATGCACGACCAGGAGAAGAAGCAAGCCACCGAAACTACGCCGAGTACCCCTGCCACGGTTCCTGACTCAGCGGCCAGCAGCGCACCGAAGGGTAAGGCTGCGCGAGCTGCGCTACAGCGCGTTGATGCAAACAGTGCCGTTGCGATTCTCGCCCAGGTTCCGGCCGAGGACGTGTGGCTTGAGAGCCTCGATTCGGAGCGAACCCGCCGCGCCTACAAGAGCGACGTTCGACAGTTCATCGAGTTCCTTGGCATGGCCTCGCGCGATGAACTCTACGCGGTCACACCAGCTGCAGTGATTGCATGGAGGCGTGAGCTCACCAAGGAGAAAGCCGAAGGAGGCCTTGGGCTGAAGCGCTCCACAGTGCGCCGCAAGCTCTCTGCTCTTTCCTCTTTATATGAGCACCTAGTGGAGCAAGCGATGATTGACTTCAATCCGGTGCAGCAGGTCAAACGACCGGGGCGAACCAAGAAGGACCGTAAAGGCAAGACCGCGCCGCTGCCGCAGGATGAAGCGCGCGCCGTGCTCAACGCTCCACCGGATGACACCGTTCGCGGTCTTCGCGACCGGGCGATTCTCTCGCTTGGGTTTCAAAACGGACTACGGCGCAGTGAAATCGCGCACCTCACCGTTGGCTCCATCGAAGTACGCGACCGACTTCCCCACCTCACCTACATCGCTAAAGGGGGCGATGAGCACACCGTTCCGATGAACCCGCAGGCACACAAGCGCGTGCTCGACTACCTCGAGGCTGCAGGGCATGGCGAGGAGTTTGATAGCCCGATGCTACGGCCTACGCGTGCGAATCACGTCGAGGGCACCGAGGACATGAACCGGCATCTGGACCCGGACATGATTGACCGCATCGTGCGGCGATGGGCCAAAGAAGCGGTTGGGCGGACGCGTGGGATTTCAGCTCACACCATGCGCTCGACCTTCGTCACCAGGACACTTGAGAACGGGTGCCCGCTCGAACGTGTGCAAAACGACGTCGGGCATGCCCACATCTCAACCACGCAGCTGTACGACCATCGCGGTCTGTCCCCCGAAGAAGCTGCCCCCTTCTTCGCGAACTACTAGAGCCCTTCTCACTCGGAGCCAGCACCTGGCTCTATAAGCCCGTCGAACAGTGGGAAACCATCACACGGGAGCGGAGCTCGCTCGCCTTCTGCAACCGGATGAATCACCCAGGACACAGCGAAACCAGGCATGCCACTTCCGCATAGAACTATCGCGCCCCACTTCGACTTCTGCGCTAGCTCTTGCACCTCATCCATCATCTCCAGACCCGAGAGCGTCCCCGCAATCTGAAGGTCAACGAGGTCGATGGCCAATACAAGGTCACGCGAGGCCTTGTGCTCCTTCTTATTCAACGCATCCCGAATGGCAGTAAAGAAGTCTGGTTGTCGAACAGTTCGCTTCAGCTTCCCCTTCGAGGCATCGTGACCGGCATCAGGCAGCAACGCGCAGGTATGCTGAACTCCAACAGTCGGTCCCGATAGCCCTCTCTCCTTGGTGACAACCTCGATGTCAGCCCCTGTTTCAGTGCCGATTCGCGGCCAAGCTATCCAAGGTCGTCCCGATGCTCGGAATCGCTGATTGAACTCCGCGCACGCTGATGGAAGGCTCCCCTCGTTCTGTGGGTAGTTCCCGGTTCTCGTATAGCGGGTCTCACCTACGCCAAAGTCGAGGTTGACCAAAACTTCGCCAGCTTCCGGTGCGCTGCGCTCAACCCGCATCGGGGGCTCTAGAACGAACTCCCTGAACTGCTCAGAGGCTTCTTCTCCTTCGACAGCCCGAACAAGTTCCTCTAGTTCACCTAGAAGAGTGGTCGTCATCGCCTCCTCAGTAGCGCAGCGGACCCCTTCACCGAAGACAACGCTCAACACTGCTTGAGTCGAGCCAAGGCCACGCTCTCTGTCAACGACCACGACTCGAGCTTCCTCCTTCCCGTCTACCTCGTGCCAGGCATAGAGTTCGCTCTTCCTTGCGAGAAGACGCTCGTTCATTCGCTCCGCTGCACCGATGATGCAACCCTCAAGCCGTGAGAGCATTGTGGTTTCCTTGCGAGGACACATCGCTGAGGTAGTCGTAGCATCTGCCCGCGGCTCTGTCACTCATAAGCAATGCTGTACACCTCAATTAGCTCCTCAGACTCTCACTGTCGCTTCCTGGCCTCATCGCCAGAACCAAGGCGTTCGAAATGGCCGTTCGAACAGCACCTCAAGCGTTGGAAGGTCGCGCTCGCGCATGAGTGCTCCATTGCGCAGATGGTTTCCTGGGGCTGGATTGCCCCGAGGCAGCGCATCCGCATCCCTTTGGAGCTCAGACGAATTGCTAGCGGACCTGACAATGTCTTCGTCGAAGACATCGAAGAGAAGCTCAGGTGGCCTGCTCGTCTGCTAGCAGAGCGCTCACCGACTCCCCGCAGATGGTCCGCTTCAGATGACGGTTACGCAGAACTGTGGCGCCATCCACTTGAAACACAGGCAATCCAAGCAGCTGGTGTCACAGACTTGGTCGTTGACCCGACTGCCCCTTGGACACCTGGGAAGGACATCCCGCACACACAAGATGCCCCAGCCTACCTAGATTACTTTGCCTACTGGCAGGTCTACGTTGCCGTCGAGCTCGAGAGCGCCGCCCGGAGGTATCGGTTCTACACTCCCGAGACATGCGCTTGGACACCAGAGCAACACCGAAGCATCGTAGAGCAGTCGGAGTACAGCGCCGAGGCCATCCGCTCCACATGGCTCAAGCGGGAATCGATATTCGAGTGGCTCGCCTGCTATCGAACGCTGAGAGCACGCTGCATGCTCGAAGAGCGCCTCACTGACTCGCCACCCAGTGAGATTGATGCAGCACGAGAGCTGGCCTCTAACTTCGGCTTGACAGGCGACGACATCAAAGAGCAGGTCAGGGAGACCCTGCTCGTGATGTGGTCAGACTCAAACCGGATGTCGTCTCCCAACAAACAGTCCTACCAGGCGCTGCTGCGTGAGGACCTGACTCGTGCCCTATCGTTCTACGTTCATGTCACCGGCCAGCACTTCGACCCGCTCGACAAAGCATGGACCTATCCCGACCGTCAACGCAGGCGATGGTCGGAGCTGCTCGAAGCCATTCCACTTGAGTTCGGCCTAGTCCGGCGCACGGCTGCCAGGCATCTCTCCTTCTACGTGAATCCGCTTCCCGTTGAGGGCACTGCAAACCTTCCCGCATCAGAGCCCGAGCTGACACCTCTGATTGACACATACTGGGATACAGAGCCTTCACTGCGACGTGTTCTGTTCGCGCTGCATCGACTTCAGCGCGAGTTGCGGGCACCAGACAGACACACCATCTTCAACACCATCCCTTCGCATGAGCGCATAGAGCAGATGCTGCTCTGCACACTGCACACAGAGAAAGTCATCACGGCCTACCACAAGAGGGTTTCTCAGAAGAACGGATATCCTGAAGTACGCAAGAGCATCAAGTACTTGCTCGACAAGGCGCTTCACTCGTTCACGTCACTCAGCTCATCCCAGCGCGCCAGTGCCGTATCAGAGGCTAATGAACTCATGCACTCCAAGGCCCAGCTCCATCAGGGGGTTCCTGAGGCGGAGAGCCTCTTCATCACCGCCAGCGAGCTAAGCCTTGGCAGCCCGCGCGCTGACCTGCTCACAGCAGCTCATGTGAACTTCGCCATTTCACGGAACTACATGGCGCACCACGACCTGCGCGACGATGAGCTAGCCTTTGGAGAAGGCGACAAATCCGCACCTGGATACATCCTTCTCTCGAGCACTCTCACGACGCTTGTAGTCTGCCTGTCCCTGATTTCGATGAAGGCCAAGGGCAACTAGCGCCCGCTGACCAGCCTGTAAATATCGCCAAACGTCGAGAAGGCGCTCGCGAACCGTTCGTGCGACGGCCCCAGATGCACAGCCATCGACGGAAACGGAGCGCCGTTGCGATGCTCGTTGAACCGAAGCCTTCCCTGGATGAAGCAGCGTGGGAAGGCTCGAAGCGAGCGGAACCACTCGGTGTCTGTCCTCGACGGCACGAGTGTGACTGCCTCCTCCACACGCCCAGACTCGTACTCCTTCAGCAGCTTGCTCGTCCACCGAGGAAGCTGTGTACCGTAGGGTGGACTCATGAACACCCTTCCGAACCACTCCTTCGCGAGCCCGTCGTCTTCGCGCGTGAAGTGGGCTGCAGCTGGAACGTTTGGTGATTCAGTATCGTTCGAGCACGGGTCAAGGTCGATTCGCCCGAGTGTGGCAATCACGGCTTCGATAACCTCCTTAGGTGTGTACCACTCCTGCGAATCGCTTCGAAAGTGAATGCCGTTCTCGCTGGCCCGTATGAAGCCAGCAACGGTTACTTCAGCTTCCTGCTCGGCAGAGGATTCCAGGTACTCCGCAAGAAGGTCTTCATCCAAGCGATGAAGCTTCTGCCAGCGAGAGCTCTGGCTCCAACTGATGCCCTCAGGCAGAGGGGCCGAGCTCCCAGCCTTGGCGTCTCCCCCACGATGCACAGTGCTCGAGAGAATCCCTCCCGCCTTGCGCGCTACGTGGATTCGATACTCCGCGATGCGGTTTTGCTCGAGGAGGCTCAGGCGCATCCGTTTGGCGAGGGCCTGCACCGCGGCGAGCTCATCATGGAGGGCCTTGAGCGTAGGCACCGTCCTAGCCTCAGCTAGCGCTCGCTCAAGAGCCTCGACCCGAACCAGTGGCGCCAGCCGCTGCCCCCCTTTTTGCTTCGCCATCGTCCCTCCTGACCGTCTAGGACCCCCATCCAGGGGGAACTCGCACGGTGCGAGTTCCCCTTCAGAGACCGAACGTTCGCACTGCTTGACAAGTATGTCAAGCTGGTCTATACTGTCAAGCATGCAGTATCTGTACCTACACCCAGGAGCACTGGCCTGTGAGCGCTGAAGAACCACCCCGTGGACAAGCGCCGCTCAACTTCACACCTAGTGGCGTGCTGCCGCCTGGCGACTACGAGATGACGCTGGCAGAGCTGCGTGGCTCGCTGCTTGTCCAGGGCTCAAGCGAATCGACCCCCTGGGATGCCGAGTGGCGCATGCACCTAGTCGGTGGACTCGAGGTGCTTGCCTCCCACCTATGGCAGGTGGGAGTAGAAGAGGTGTTCGTTGATGGCTCATTCGCCTCTGACAAGCCCCGTCCAGGAGACATCGACGGCTACTTCGTGTGCAACCGGATGCAATGGCTCAGCGGCCAACTGCAAGCGCAGCTCCTAGAGCTGAGCCCTGTCTGGACCTGGGATGCGTCAAGCCGGACTCGAGGCGAGGGCAAGATGCAGCTTCCGATGTGGCATCGCCACCGGGTGGAGTTCTTCCCTCACTTTGGGCAGAGCTCAGGCATCACCGATGAACATGGGAACGAGCTCGATTTCCCAGCAGCCTTTCGAGCTGCGCGAGAGACACACGAACAACGTGGAATAGTGAAACTAAGGAGAGAGAGATGATTCGAACTGACTCCGAGCTGCGAAAGGCAGTTCAGCAACGAGAGCAACACGACGAGAGTCTTGAACGTCAACGAACAGAATTCCTCTCCGAGGGGCTCACCGAGCGCGAGGCAGAGCGTGCCCTCACTCCGTTGAGTACATTCCGCCAAGGCTTGGTCGAGGAGATTGAGAGCTTCGAGCGACTGCGTGCAGGTGACCTCAAGGAGGTCGAAGCCTACGAAGGCCTCGGGTGCCAGCTTGTTGCCCTTCGGATTGCTCGCGGCATCACCCAGCGAGAGCTCGCAGAGCGCCTGAACGTCCATGAATCTCAAGTGTCGAGAGATGAACGCCATGAATACAACGGCATCACACTCGAGCGCGCCTCTCGGATTCTTGATGCCTACGGCGTCAAGCTGATTCCGACGTACGAGGTGGCTGAGGCCTCCTAGAGACCTCTGGTCGCGTCTGTGCCAGTTGCGCTGTGCCCCGCACGAATGAGGAGACATCTCCCTCACTGATTGGCATAACACCACTCAAGACCCCCACTTCCACTTGGTGAGCGTCCACCACGGTCGAGGAGCGGAGTCGAGCTTGCATCCATGCAACTGGGCTCCGTTTCTCTAACCAAGGAGGACTCCATGGAACCGGAGCTTGAGTACGCATGCGCACCCAGAGTGCGTCTCGTCGAGATTGAACAGGTGGCATCTTGCGTTGCTGAACCACTACCTGAAGCGAAGAAACCGAAGGATGCCTTCAACATCCTTCGGCCCCTGATTGGAACCAAGGACCGAGAGCACCTTGTCGCCATCCACCTGGACTCACGACATCGTGTTGTTTCGATTGAAGTGGTTTCGAAGGGAACGCTGGGCATGTCGCCTGTACACCCACGTGAGGTGTTCAAGGGGGCGATTCTGGCTAACGCTGCTGCCGTCATCATCGCACACAACCACCCTTCAGGAGACACCACAGCGTCGACCGAAGACAACGAGGTGATGACACGGCTGCACGATGCAGGCAAGTTGCTTGGGATTCCCATGCTGGACTTCCTGGTCATCACACAGGATGCATTTTGGTCTGGTCGCGAGAGTAGCCTCTGGCCTCTGACGTAGTTCGAGCGAATTCGCTCCTCACCACACTCACCAAGGGAAGCTCGGGGTCCCATCATCACGCCCAAGAACGTCTCTTCACTGATACAGGGGCGATTCCCTGAGTACAGTGTACCGTGCTCCCAACGAGCCCTGCGCAACTCCGAGCTCGCACAAGAACGGTGACGCCATGTCCAGGCAATCACCATGAGCCTCCTCCTTGAAGACACGAATGGCCCAGCTCGTCGAAAATCCACCTCCCGTTGTCTACAAGTATCGCGCTACGCCAAACCAAGGGGATGCCGCCTCGGCGAAGAACTTCGAGCGTGACGTTCGCACCCTTCTCGTCGACAGAGCGCTATTCCTCGCTTCCCCCCTCAATCTCAACGACCCGTTCGACTGTCGACCCGTCTTTACTGCCCCAACTGGGAATGAGCTCGAGAGCGCTATCCAGCGCTGCACTCGTCACTTCCTCCCAGAGCAGCGAGCAGAGGTAGAGATGCGCGCTCGTCTGCTCAGTCGGTCACGACCTCATCGACGAGCATTCGCCAACGAGTGGTACCTCAAGGACCTCTCCAAGTGGGGAATCGTTGCGTTGTCTTCGAAGCCAGACGTTCCGCTCCTCTGGTCTCACTACGCCAGCGAGTACCGCGGCTACGCCGTGGGGTACCGAGCCCAAACCAAGGGACCCAACGAAGCCCTTGGAGTCGTCAATGTGACCTACAGCACCAAGAGGCCGGTGTTCAACGCAGTGGACGATGAAGAAAATGACCCTGTGAGGCTCTTCTTCAACAAGTCAATCGAATGGGAGCATGAGGTTGAGTGGCGATACGCCCGCCCCCCACAGGAAGGCGGCGTTGGGCCGATGAGCGTCCCGCGAAAAGCAATCGTGGAGCTAGTGCTTGGCCCTCTCATCTCAGAAGAGCATGCCGCGACTCTCATCGACGCTGCTCTCGAGCTCGATGACGCTCCGCGCATCTTCAGCTCCGTATTGCGTGACGAGCAGTATGGAATCGAACTCGCCCTCCATCCATCAAGTCCCTCTTGAAGCCCGTTCGCGCGTACGAGAGCATACACGGGCGCGCGGAGCTCATCACGTGACTGCCCATGGAACCTCTAGCTCCTCGAACGCTCCGCCCGCCTTCAGCTCTTCGAGCGCACCCAGTAGGTCATTGAAGAAGTGGTGCTGGTACTTCGGGTGTAGGTGACCCAGCGCCTCGTACACCTGGCGCTTGACCACCTCAGCTTGCTCGTGGCACCTCTCGCACAGGGTGTAGAGCGACTCACTCGGGTACTCCCACGGGTTCTCGTACTCGCGGCTGTAGAAGCCGTGATGCACTTGCAGGTTGCGACCATCGTTGAGACCTGCCCTGCACCATGTGCACTGCCAGCCGTCTCTGTTCTTCACATCGGTGGACTTCTTCTGCCACCTCGGGTCACGGAGCTTGGCCATGTAATCCTTCTGGCCCTTCGTCACTCTCTTGCGCTTGCGCTTCTCCCCCACCATCATGCGGCCTCCACTTGCTGAAGCTCGGAGAACTCGGGCAGCTTGAGCTTGTGTTGAATGCGGCGCTTGCGAAGCACTCGGTGCTCCAGCGGCTCGAAACCTGCACGCTTTCGGGCAGCGTTGACCGCCTCGAAGATGACCCAGCGCTGCTCCTTCACCCCGGCCCATGCATCGAACGGGAATGCCCGGAACTCATCCTCAAGGCTCTCCTTGCTGCGATGCACCGCGATGCTCAGGTAGTACGCCTTGAGAGTCCTGTACTCGCTCGGGTGGATTCGAACCACGACGTGCCCTCGGCCTGTCTGCGTGCTGTGCTTGAAGCTGATGGAGTAGCCACCGTAGACCAGAGGCTTCCTCGTGATGTCTTGGATTCGGCTTCCGTGCTTTCGAACGTCCCGCTCGTGCATCCACTCCTCTCGCTCCCACCAGTCGTGCTCCCCCTTTGGGTGCGCAAACATGGCGAAGAACCTCTGGTGGCGAACGTAGTGCAGACCAGTGACACCAGCCTGCACTCGGCGACGACGAGCCCAGCGAGAGACGGCGATGCCGTAGCGCTCGAGAATCTTGGCGTCGACCTCGGCCACGTCCTTCCCCTCTGGAATCGTGCCGGTGACGTAGTTCGTGTAGCCGTACTTGACGATGTTGTCGGCCACTCTCTGAACGAACATGTGGATGTTCGTGAATCGATGTGGATACATGATGAGACCTCCTTCCTTTGACTACCCCTGTTATGCGCAACAGGCTTGAAGGTGTCGCATCTAGCACTCTGAGCGAGAGCTGTCCATACATGCAAGAAATGCGGGACTCGATATCGCTCAAGTCCCAAGGCGTCAAAACCATCTGCTGCTTCACGCTCATCAGATGGCTTCGGCGCACCGCTTCTACACAAGCGATGACACCGAAGCTCACCCTCCGATTTCCGTCGGTTCACTCAGCGAGTGATGAACCACCAACCTGGTGGATTCACCCGCAACACCCTTCGACCTGAAAGGCTGTTGCGGTTCTCTGAACGGGGCCAAGCCCCGCACCCCGCTGTTTTCCTAGGAATGCGCGTTGCGCATCAAACTTTCTAAAACAACGCTAGGTACTTACAAGCGCACCTGTAGCGTTCGTCCCTTCCGCCTTGCCAATTCGAACACGTCCCCACCACAGGGAGGTCTTCGAGTCACAAGGACGGACAGTTCAACGACTGCACCACCATCAGGAAGGTTCGGGTTGCCCCGTACCCCTCTTGCCCGACAGCAGCGAGACGCAAGTTGTGCCAACGACACGAGCCACACCCCAAGGGTGTTGCGCATCAGTGTCATCGACTGTGTCGGTTCTTTCGTCGGCCGTGTCGGTTGCGCAACACCACTTGGTGCAACCGGGTCACAGAGTGACCAGCCAGGAGTCCCCCACTGCTCTGCAGGGGCTAAGCGCGGTTTACCCTTTCAGGCTCCAACGCACACTCCCGAGACCCGCAACACCCTTGGTACTGCCGTCTCGTCCTACTTGAACCTCGCTCCCACTCTGTGAGTTCTCGGCTGCCCGACCTGGGCACACCAAAGTGCATGACTACCTGCACTCTCTCGCTGGTACCACCAGCGACGCTCACACAGCTTCCCGTCTTAGCTCTGGGTCTCTCGAACTCTAGGTATCCGGCCCTAAGCCTGCCGCTAGGCAGGTGTGGCAATTCTGCACCGAGTCTTGCTCGATGCGTATCCTTCGTCAGAAGGCACGCGCGTCGTACACATCACGTGTCGTACGAGCATCTGGGTATGCTGGCCCAGACGTTCCGGGGGTAGAAAACAGAAGCCCCCCCATTCCACTGCGTGTCACCTATCGGGTGCGGACCCTGCACATCGTGCAGGTGTCCCTTGAGCCTCCCGGCTCCTAGAGTCATCACCTGGGTTGCCCTTGGCGGGCTTGAACAGTTGAGCTTTTCACTCCTCGGGTTCTACTGAGCGTGCTGTTCCAAGCACTGCCGTTCTTCCACG
>CAYOIL010000071.1:5727-15914 GCA_964403985.1 uncultured Saprospiraceae bacterium | reverse complement strand
ATTTTCCTTAGAAGAAAGAGTATTTAATTTAGACATCGATTTATGTCTACTAATGTGCTATGTAAATTGGTGTGGATAATATTCCTTCCCCAATAAACTTCGCACGTATTTAATCAACTTGTTCTTTAAAAATTAAGCATTTTTTCTAAATTAGCAAAAGATCCTAGTTGACTTTATTCATTAGAAAACAGAAGGTTCACGAATTCCTTCTTCTACATCGTTTATGTAGATAAAACCAATGCTTATGAAATATTTCTTGTCACTCTTTTTCAGTCTAATTATATGTCTATTGTTATTCTCTTGTAAGGAAAAAACCTTGCCTGCAGTTAACAATGCATCTTTATTTAAGAATTATATCCAATCTTATGGACCCACTTCATTGTCTAAAAATGGAGAGATTTTCATCGATTTTAAACCAACAGTTTTTCCTGTTGTAGATCAAGAAACTATATCAAAGTATTTTTCAATAGAACCTTATATTAAAGCTGATGTATATGTAAAAGATAACCATATTTTGGTTATTGATCCGGTAGAAGAACTGACTTCGAATAAGCAATACAATATCAGTTTCGACATAAAAAGATTTCTTTCCGGTCAAAAGGTAACTAGCGAAAAATTTGAGTTTAGTACAATGGTAGTGCCTCAATTTTCAAATGTACAATTCAAGGATTATGTGTTTTATAATGATACTTGGTTTTTAGATGTGCAATTGAGTTTGAATGATATTGAATCTTTGGAAAAGTTAAGAGAACTAACGACTGTAACTAGAGAAGGAAAAAGCCTTGAGTATTCTTTTATTATGGATAATCCTTCAAAACCTATTATCCGAATAAATGATATTAAGCAAAGTGATAAAGTAGAAAATATAGAGGTTGTATTCGAAGCTAAAAAAATAGGAGGTGATAATAATTCCTCATATACCTTTAAAGTTCCTCAGCGTAAAAAGTTAGAACTGCTTCAGGCTAATGAATTTCCTGAGAGTAAATCGATTGTATTTATATTTAATAAGGCTATAAATTTAAAGCAGAATCTGGATGGTTTTATTATGGTTTCAGAAACCAAAAAGTCCTTAGATTATAAAATTAAAGCCAATTCAATTACTGTGTTTTATGATCAGTCAATAAAATCACAAACCATAAGTTTAAAAACGGGCATAAAAGCAATGGATGGCGATAACTTGACTACTGAAGTTGAACACATTATTGGTCAAACTCAAATTGATCCTGTGCTTAAAAATGTGGGCTTAGGGCATATAATTCCCACAGTTAATGATGTTGTTTATCCTTTCGAAGCTATAGGTTTAAAAAAGGTGAGGATAGAGATTTTTAAAATTCATGCTAAAAATCTTCAGCAATTTTATCAGAGTAATAAGTTAGATGGAGGATACAGGCTTGAATTCTTAGGAGAGGTTGTTCATAATGAAGTACTGGACTTATCAAGTTTAACGACTTCTTATGATCCCTATGTAAATAAACGATATCATTTTAATCTTAAAAACTTCATACAAGATGATCCTAGTTCAATTTATGAGATACGATTAGGATTCCTTCCTGAAGACGTCTTGATGGAATGCGCGAATGAAATTGAACCTCCTGAAAGTAATTCAATATTTGAAAATAGTTATTACGGAGTCTATGGATATTACGATGATTTTGAATGGAACGATAGAGATGATCCATGTAAAAAAGCCTATTACCAAAAAGATAATTTTGTTCGAAAAATGGTTGTCAATTCCAATATCGGGATCATCGCTAAAAAGACAAGTAATGGGGATTTGATGGTTTATGTTAATGACATTAATTCCACAAGGCCATTGTCAGAGGCTAATGTATTTATTTACAACAAAGCACAAAGGGAATTGGTAAATACAAAAACAGATGGTGAGGGTAGAGTATTCATAGATAATATGGAAGAGGCTTTCATGGTAAAAGTCAATTTTTCAAACAAAGAAAACTGGCTTAGAATTCAAGAAAATGATGGCTTAAGTCTGAGTAAGTTTAAAGTTAGTGGACGAGTAACAAACAATGGTCTTGATGGATTTATCTATACAGAAAGGAATGTTTGGAGGCCTGGAGATTCAATGTTTGTTGATTTTATTGTTCATGACCCACAAGATAAAATCCCTTCTAATCATCCAGTTTCATTGAAATTGTACAACCCGCAAGGTAAAGCAATTTATGAAGATGTAAATACCATAAATTACGGTCCTTTTTACTCATTTATTATTCCTACCCAAACATCTTATTTGACAGGAGATTATTTAATAAAAGTAAAACTGGGATCTAATGAGTTTACAAAATCTATTAAAATAGAAACTATTAAACCCAATAAATTTTCGATTAGTAATAATTCAGATGATATTGCTCTTTTAAGTAAGAAAATCAGAGAAGGGAAAGCCGAAATCACCTATGATGTAAAGTGGTTGTATGGTCCACCAGCAAAGAACAAAGAAGTAAAAATAGAAAGGGCGATTAGGCCTTTATTCTTTAATGCGGATGGATATAATGATTATAGATTTTCTGACCCTAGAAATAAGTTCAGTCCTCCATCCAGTGAACTACTCTCAGAGTCAAATACCGATGAAAATGGGAAGTTGAAGGTGGATTTTAATATGCCTGAAAATATCAAACCTCCCGGAAAACTTTCTCTTCAATTGAAAACAACCGCATATGAGACAGGAGGTGATTTTAGTACAGATGTTTCCAGAATTAATTATTCGCCTTACTCACATTTTGTGGGTGTAGAGTTGCCTAAGAATGAATACAATTATAAACGAACAGATAAAGGAAAGGAGACTCAGATTAATTTTATTTCATTAACGGAAGAGGAAAAGGAAGCGACAGCAAGAGCCTTGAAAGTCAACATCTATAAAATGGAGAATTATTGGTGGTATAACAGCTACAATGATGAATTCAATATGACTAATGGCAGTGCACATCTATCTGAAGAAAAGTTTAATATACAATCAGATAGTAAAGGGAAGAGTTCGATCAATGTTACCTTTAATACTTATGGTAGATATTATATTCAGGCCTGTGACGAAGCATCAGGACATTGCACTGGTGATTATCTATATATTGGTTATCCATGGAATGATAGTGAAATGAGTATGGCTGTTTACGAAGATGCTGCACAACTGAACTTTGAAAGTACAAAGGATTCGTATAATTCAGGTGAAACAGTTGAATTAAATGTTCCTTCTTATTTTAATGGAAAAGCACTGGTCAGTTTGGAGAATGGGAGTACTGTCGTGGAAAGTTTTTGGACGGAAGTCCAAAGAGGAAATAACAAAATTAATTTCATTGCTCAAAAGACGATGTTTCCTACTATTTATGCCCATGTCACCTTGCTTCAAGCGCACAAAGAAAAGAGTACTGATATGCCAATTAGAAGTTATGGCGTAATTCCTATTCAAGTAGAAGATACAAGTTTGAAATTGAGTCCTGAGGTTAAAATGAAAGAAGAACTAAAGCCTAAAGAAAGTTATGAAATTACAGTAAAAGAAAGTGATGGCAAGTCAATGTATTACACAATTGCAGTAGTCGATGAAGGCTTATTAAATATTACAAATTTTAAAACACCTAATCCTTTTGATCATTTTTATGCTAAACCAGCATTGGGTGTGCGTACTTTTGACATGTACAACGAAGTAATGTCAAATTATGGAAAAGACATTGATCAGCTCTTTTCAATTGGAGGGGATGGTCAATTAGCAAAAGTTGAAAATGTAGAAAAAGCGAATAGATTCAAGTCTGTTGTCACTCATATTGGTCCTTTTTATCTTAAGGCTGGGGCCCAAAATAATCATAAACTCGATCTTCCTAATTATATAGGAAGTGTAAGAGTCATGTTGATCGCAGCAGAAAACAATCAATACGGAACTTTTGAAAAAAATGTTCCAGTCAAGCAAGACTTGATGGTTTTAACAACTCTTCCAAGAACGCTAGCACCAGGTGATAATCTAGATGTGCCTTTAACAATTTTTACAATGAAAGATGGAATTGGTAATATAGACTATGGCTTAAAAACCGAAGGAGTTGCAACTGAAATTCTATCAAAAAATGGCATGTTTAATAGTGTGAGTGATGAGGAAAAATTAATTGCTCTAAAAGCAAAAATTGGAAACGAAGAAGGAATAGTTAAATTTTTATCTGTAGCACAATCGTCTGATTTGAAAAGCGAACAAATGATAGAGTTACAGGTAGAAAACCCTAATCCGATCATACGAAGATCTGAAATATTTTATTTGGAAGGACAAGGGGCTAAAACTTTTGATTTAGAACCTATAGGAAAACATGAATCAGAATATAGTGTCTCTGTTTCTTCTCTTGCCCCTGTAAATGTGGAAGAATTAATTGATGGTTTAACCAGATATCCTTATGGTTGCTTAGAGCAAAGAACTTCAGCTGCATATGCTTATCTCTTTCAAAAAGAATTAGCACCTGAAATAGTGGATGAATCCTACAGCAAACAAGTTGTGAATGATCATTTAAATAATCTGTATCGATTCAAACAAAGTTCAGGATATGGCTTATGGCCAGGTTATCGACGATATGATAGTTGGTTGACAAGTTTTGTAGGAGACTTTTTAATCGATGCAAGTGCCCAAGGATTCGGAGTTAATGCGGCAATATTGAATGATTGGGTTAATGATCAAAAAGCTATTGCTTCGAATTGGTCACCTTCCACCGAATTGTATAGAATTTCAGAAAAAGCAAGTATATTTTTACAGTCCTATAGACTTTATACCTTGGCAAAATCGAAAAACCCTTCTATTAGCGAAATGAATCGTTTGAGAGAAGATTTTTCTTTGGATTACAACTCTGGCTTGCTATTAGCAGCTGCTTACGCAGAAGCTGGAAGAACAGATATTGCTGAAAGTATTTTTAAAGCATTAAATAGAAATTCTATAGAAGGGGAAGGATATCGATACTCGTATGGATCAAATCTGAGAAATATGGCTTTGAGAATTTTACTTTACGATAAACTCGGGAAAGATGATGAGTTAGCTGCAGAAATGAAATATATGAATGACAAACTAAATTCTAATTCATACATGTCAACTCAAACAAGCATTTTTGTACTTCGAGCACTAGCGTGTGTGAATAAAAAGTCTGCTTTCCAAAAGCAGATTATTGTTAAATTAGAAGAAGGTTCTACTGCAAATACACTTTCTTCAGATAAAGGGCAAGTTTTTGTTGAAGGAGAGCTCAATGAGAGTAGGAATTTTACTTTATCAAATGTATCGACATCTGGAGTATTTGTACAGTTAACTAGAAGAGCAAAAGAAGATATAGGCTCTGAGAAATCTTTATCTAAGTCAATTGCTATTTCGACAGTCTACTTAAATGAGGAAGGTAAAAAAATGGATGTTACAGAACTTGAACAAGGAACTGATTTTACTATGGTAACTACAGTTATGCGAAAAGGTGATTCTGGAGTAAATTTAGATAATCTTGCACTTAGACAAGCTATTCCATCAGGATGGGAAATTATTAATGATAGAATAAGTGATTTTGGAGTGGATTCTGAAAAAGGTATTGATTATCAAGATTTTAGAGACAGTAAAGTCCATAGTTTTTTTAGTTTAAATAACAAAACTAGCATTGAAATATCAATTAAATTAAAAGCTACTTATGCTGGGACTTACTATCAACCAAAGACGTTAGCGGAGTCAATGTATCTAGAAGAAGTTTATGCCGAAGAAGATGGCTTCACTTGTAAAGTTTTATCTGGATTTTAAATGAAGAGGCAAATGTTAATTTGACGTTTCTATGACTGTAATTTGACATTTTGTTCGAATTAATTTATCTAATTTGACAGCTTTTTATGGCGATATACCAAATCATTTAAACCCCCTTAAAAAATGGCATACAAGCATACAATCAAAAATCGTTTTCTTAAATACGTGAAGATCGATACAGAAGCAGATCCTTTTTCTGAAACAACCCCTAGCTCTGAAAAGCAAAAAGACTTATCAAAAATATTGGTTGATGAGTTAATTGAAATGGGGATAGAAGCTTTTACAAATGAATATGGTTACGTTTATGCTACTATTCCATCCAATACTGATAAAGAAGTTGATGGCATATTCTTTTGTTCTCACGTTGACACGGCTCCTGATGTAACTGGAAAAGATGTAAAGCCATTGTTTCATGAAAATTATCAAGGTCAAGATATTATTTTACCTGATGATACAAGTCAAATCCTAACAACAGAATCACATCCCAAATTAAAAGATAAAATTGGACATGATTTAATTACCGCAAGTGGATTAACTTTACTTGGTGCAGATGATAAAAGTGGTGTCGCAATAATCATGGATGCAATGTATCAATTAAAACAAGCCGGAGATTCTATAAAACATGGTGATGTATCTGCTCTTTTTACAACTGATGAAGAAATAGGAAGAGGAGTTGTAAAAGTAGAAACTGATTTAATTCCTGCTGCGTTTGGATACACTCTTGATGGGGGAGATATAGGAGAATTTTCTAATCAAAATTTTTCTGCAAATGGAGCAGTTTTAACGGTAAAAGGCGTAAGTGCTCATCCAGGTTATGCTAAAGGAAAGATGCAGCATTCTATGAAAATTGCGTCTGAAATAATAGCTGCACTTCCCACTGAAACTTTATCACCTGAAACTACAACAGGAATGGAAGGATTCATTCATCCCAATCATATAGAAGGAGGTTTGGAAACTACAACAGTGAAATTTATCATAAGAGATTTTGTAACAAGTGAGTTAAAAGTCAAAGAAGATTTATTGAGAAAAATTGCTGCAGATGTAATTGCAAAATATCCAGGATCAAGTTTTACCCTCGAATGTAAAGAGCAATATAGGAATATGAACGACATAGTTTCTTTGAATCCGCATATTACTGAATTAGCCATTAATGCAATGAAAGAGGTTGGGGTTGAACCCAAAATAAAACCAATAAGAGGAGGTACAGATGGGGCAGTGCTAAGTTACAGAGGTTTACCTTGTCCAAATTTATTTGCAGGGCAACAGGCAATACATTCTAGGCAAGAATGGACTAGCGTCCAAGACATGGAAAAAGCAGTAGAAACAATACTTAAAATTGTCGAGCTAAATTCAATGCGATAATATGGTAGAGTTGTCATTGAATTTACCTGATACTGAACTCCCACGAATTGTAATTATAGGAGCAGGATTTGCAGGTCTCACTCTGGCTAGAAAGTTAATAAATAAGCCATATCAGGTAGTTATTTTTGATAAACATAATTTTCATCAATTCCAACCTTTATTTTACCAAGTAGCAATGGCTGGTTTAGAACCTAGTTCAATCTCCTTCCCTTTAAGAAAGACATTTCAAAATGCTAAGAATGTTTTTATTAGAGTCGCTGAAATGGAAAGTGTAGATAAAGAAAATAAGAAAATTTGTACAAATCAAGGAGATGTTTCATACGATTATTTAGTTATAGCGACGGGTGCTGTTACGAATTATTTCGGTAATGAAAAAATAGAAAAAAATAGCTACGGATTAAAATCTGTAGGGGAAGCTCTTGATATTAGAAATCAAATATTGACCGACTTTGAAAAAGCATTACAAGTTGCTTCATATGATCAAAGGCAATCCTACATAGATATTGTAATAGTAGGAGGAGGGCCAACAGGAGTTGAATTGGCTGGAAGCTTAGCAGAATTGAAAAAATATATCTTGCCAAAAGATTATAGTGAATTAAACGCCAATGAAGTTGATATTTATCTCGTACAAGGAGGTAGTGAATTACTACTAGGTATGGATACCAAATTAAGAACTGCTGCCAAAGATTATCTTGTTAAAATGGGAGTAAAAGTATTACTAAATACTAGAGTTACAGACATTGAAAATAATATCGTAACTATGAAAGATGGTCAAACCATTGAAGCACAAAAAGTAATTTGGGCTGCAGGAGTAGTGTGCGAAGAAATAAATGGAATTCCTGATTCTTCTTATGCAAGGGGTAAAAGACTTATTGTAAATCGATATAATCAATTACAGGATAATAATAATATTTTTGTTTTAGGAGATGCCGCTTCGATGGTCACTGAGAAGTTTCCTCAAGGATATCCACAAGTTGCACAACCTGCCATTCAACAAGCAAAGAATTTAGCTAAAAACATAAATAAACATGGTTTGGATGATTTTTCTTCTTGGAAGAAGTTCACTTACAAAGACTATGGAACTATGGCCACAGTAGGAAGAAATAAAGCGGTTGTTCAATTACCCAATCTAAAGTTTAAAGGATTCTTTGCGTGGTTGATGTGGTTAGGTGTCCACTTATATGCTTTGGTAGGCGTAAGAAATAGATTGTTAGTTATGCTAAATTGGATTTGGAATTACTTTACTTATGATCAATCTTTGCGATTAATTATCCGTCCAAATTCTTCTAAATCAAAAAATAAATAAGATTTCTAATGTAATAACTTTGAATATCATTACACGTTTATAAACAAAAATCATCTAAATAAAGGGCAAAAAAATAGGGTAGGATTCAAGCGAACCTTGATTTCCTACCCATTAACACACCATGAAAAACTTTATCTTAACAACAATAGTTGTTGTGACAAATATATATTCTATTTTGAGTATTATCCAATTTTTTCAAAAAAAATAATATTAAATTTTCGTTAAAATATTTAATGATTAGCATTTATCGATGTTTCAACATAGACTTTATCTACTCAATGCAAAACCCATATATCTCCATTCTAGGTTTTAGCTCAAGACTAGATAAAACATGCTGTTCAGCTTCCATAACAGCTTTAGTTGGAAAATGGCTATATTTTGAATGGGATAAAATACTAGTTTTTATTCCACCAGAATTTAATGGAAATAATGATTTGGAAGGAGTAGGAAACTCATCCACTTTTATATAATCTAATTCATATGTTGATTTAACATAGTTCTTTACTTCCGATAAGAACATAAGATCATCAACTAATCCTAATTCCATTGCTTTTTTACCTGAATAAACTCTGCCTTGAGCTAGATCGTATACATTGTTTTTTTCAATATCTCTTCCTTTAGCCACTTTAGAAATGAAAGTATCATAAATGAAATCGGTTTCTTTTTGCAATTTTAATTTCATTTCAGGACTTAAATCAGTCATTATTGCAGGACTTGAGCCATAAGGACTAGTGCTAATTTCTGTAAAATCTATTCCTATATGCTTTTTTAGTGCCTCGTTTACTTGAGGAACCATTATAAATACACCAATTGATCCCACAATACTGTTTTCTTGAGCGAATACTTTATCAGCATTCATTAAGACATAATATCCGCCACTAGCAGCAATATTTCCTATTGAAGCAATAACTGGAATTCCTTTTTCTTTTATAAGTTCAATCTCTTTCCATATATCATCACTAGCAAAAGAACTTCCTCCTCCAGAATTTACTCTAAGAATTACAGCTTTATACTGGTCTGAAGCTCTTATCTTTCTTAATTCTTTTTTTAAGAGTGAAGACGAGATTTCATCTCCGCCTACATCTATGGCACCTTCCATTACAACGAACGCTACATTGGATTTTTTCTTGGAAAGTTTAACCTTACTTTTATAATTTAGTAAGGAAATAAATCCATTGTCTTTTAAATCGAATTGATCCAATAATTTTTTTCGATATTCACTTTCATAGATCAATTCATCAATAATCTTTTCATCTTTTGCATTTTGGGCTCTAGCCCCAATATTATTGTCGATTACATTTTTCCAATATTCTTTATCTCGACCTTTCCAACTAACTAATCGTTGCAACAATTCATTTTCTAGACTTGATAAGATTTCACTATATTGTTCGACATTCTCTGGACTAGGTTCTGTTCTTGTGTATGCCTCTGTATAGCTTTTGAACTTCCCAGCTTTATATATTTCTAGATTTATATCCCATCTATTAAGTAAATCAGAGAAATAACTGAGAATAACTCTGAATCCTATAATATTTACAGATCCCATAGGATGAAGATAACTTGTGTCGGCTTGAGTAGAAAGAAGATAACTTGATTGCGAATAATAATCTCCATAAGAATAAATAGGCTTATCACAAGATGCTTTGAATTGCGATAGGGCATCTGTTATCTCAATAACTTGTGTATGATTTAAATAAGAGTTACCATGTATACTTACTGCTTTTATATTCTTGTCAGAACAAGCATGTTGTAATAGATCTAAGACTTCATTTAAAC
>CAYOIL010000071.1:0-5717 GCA_964403985.1 uncultured Saprospiraceae bacterium | reverse complement strand
AAACTAATTTTTTCAGGTTCGTCTAATGCCTTCGATATAAAATTCGAGTGAACTGATTTTTCACTTAGATTATCTTCGAGTTTTAATTCTAAAATACAATTAGAACATACTTTAGGGCCAGAATTAATCTTTTGTCCTAAATATATAAATCCTACAAAAGCACAAATAATTAAGATAAGCATCAAGACACCTAAAACTGTCAATAACTTCTTAAAAAACTTCTTCATATTGTAAATATAATGTGGCAAATCATTAAATCAGATTTTTCTAGATTAAAATTTATTTATTTCGGACGAGTGCGCAACATTTACAAGCTTTATCATGTCACTTTAAAGAGATTGATAAAGAATTGAACAAAAAGTAACAATTCTTCAAAGAATTATACGTTTCAATGCACAAGTGCGACATAATGCTAGCAATAGTGTAAATTTAGCTTTGAAATTAAGAATACCTTCTTATATTGGTCTTAAGGTTTGATTTACTTCTAACAACTCTTTAATATGGGTTTTGATCCTAAAAAACATTTTTTTTCTTACAGACTTGCCTTAATTCTGCTTATCGTAGTTTTTTGCAATGTATTTATCTTTTCACAAATTAGTGTAACAGGTGCTTCAAATGCGATTACTCCTGAGCAAATTATAGAGACCATCTTCTTAGGTGAAGGGGTTGAAGTGACAAATATTACTTACGAAGGTTCAAATCAATCAGCTGGGTTTTTTACTGATGGACAAGCTCAAATTGGGATTGATAGGGGAATTGTTATGAGTACAGGAAATGTAGCAAATGCGAATCAAGCAGCATCAGCATTTTCAAGTAGTGATACTGGAGGCCCTACATCTGATGAAGATCTTGATCCTTTAATCGATCCCAATCAAAGTGTTTTTGATGTTTCAAGATATGAAATAACTTTTGTCCCAGCCGCCGATACACTGAGATTTCGTTATGTGTTTTCTAGCGAAGAATACCCTGAATTTAGTTGTAGCTCTTTTAATGATATTTTCGGATTTTTCTTATCAGGTCCAAATCCAGATGGTGGAACATATAACTCAGAGAATATTGCTCTCGTTCCTGATCTAGCGGATCCTTCAGGTTTAACATTTACTAACTTACCTGTTTCTATTGAAAATGTTCATCCTAATTTTAGTCAAACTTGCCCTGCATCCTTTGGGGAATATTATAACGATAATGCTCCAAGTCCGTTTTTAGTTTACGACGGTTATTTAGATGTATTCACTGCTCAAGCAGTTGTAATTCCATGTCAGGAATATGTTATGAAACTTAAAATTTCAGACGTTGGAGATCCAATATATGACTCTTCGGTTTTCCTTGAAGCAAAATCTTTTGGAACTGGTTCAGTTCAAGTAAATATTTCGACTGTTTCGCTTGATGGAACTATTGCTGAAGGTTGTAATTCTGCAACTTTAGTAATTTCATTAGCTAATGAAGTAGAAGAAGATTTTATAATTGATGCAAAAATCATTGATTGTCCAGGAGGAGCAACTAAAGATGTTGATTATACTGGACTACCTGATGAATTTGTTATTCCAGCTGGAGAGTCAAGGGTAGAATATGAAATATTTGCAATTGAAGATGGTGTTATAGAAGGAGATGAAAATATATGCTTTGATATTCAACGAGATATTTGTAATCGGGATACCGTTGTGATTACAGTTGTTGAAACTCCTTTACAAAGTCCATTGATTCCTAACGATACAATGATTTGTCAAACAGAGATGATAAATCTTACACATGATTTACCGACTTCATTTGTTTTGCCACCTTCTCCATACTTTGAAAATACAGAAACAGTTACAGTATCGAACGAACTTACTGAATATTCCTTAGATATTGACGTTACAGATGTTTTTCCTGAATATATTGCTCCCAATCTGATTAAAAGCATATGTATAGATTCTGTTGAACATGTATTCTTAAATGACTTAGATTTTTATCTAATTACACCATCAGGATTCTTTATGGAATTGTCAACTGATAACGGGACAAAGTTTAACAATGGGGCAGATATTGATTACATGATTAATACGTGCTTTACTCCCAATGGAATTGAAAATATAAACAATGGAAATGCTTTAGTTGGTCCAATTTTCCCTGGAAATCCAACATATACAGGAGATTTTTTACCAGAAGGTGTTTGGACTGATTTATATGATGAGTCTAGCGAAAGTAATGGAACTTATTCTCTTATCTTTATTGATGATGAAACTGGGGCAATAGGAACGGTGTCTGGATGGTCTATCACTTTTCAGCCTTTGTACAATTTATCATTTGAATGGTCAAGCGATGTGCATGGATCTATCTGTATAAATTGTGATGATATTGAAATAGAAGTGGACCAAACAACTACTTTTTATTTAGAAGTAACAGATTCATATGGTTGTTCACTTATAGATAGCTTCTTAGTTGAAGCAATCACACTTTCTCCACCAGTTGAGAACTTTGTTTGTGATTCTATTGCACCTCAATATATAAGAGTAGAATGGGATTCTGCGCCTGGTGCAACAGGATATACTATATTTATCCCTGGTATAATTGATCCAGCATTAGACATTGGAGATGTAAATGAATGGGCCGTTTCAACAGGTTTAGACCCATTAACAAGTTATGATATTACTGTTATCCCACTAGGTGGCCAATGCGGAGGTGTCCCTACGACAATTACATGTACTACAATTCAATGCGAAGTTGATCCTCTTGTTATAGAACAATTGGATGGAGTTTCTTGTAATGGAAATTCCGATGGATTATTTGATGTTGTAATCACAGGTAATTTCCCACCTTTTAATTACACTTTTAGAGGTGAAACCAATGGAGATGGACTTTTTGAAGATTTAGCTGCAAGTGTCGGCAATGAAGATACGTTATATATAGAAGATTTAACTGGCTGTATTTCTAAACATCCTATTGTTATCCCTTCTCCTAATCCATTAGCTATAAGTTTTGCAAATAAAATCGAAATTCAATGTTTCGGAGAAACTTCAGGTTCGGTAACAGCTAATGTATCTGGTGGTACAGAACCATATGAATATAACTGGCAGAGCGGAAGTATGACAGATGAAGCTACAGATTTAGGGCCAGGTCAAGAATTTGTAACAATTACAGATGATAATAACTGTACGTTGATTTCATCAATATCTTTTTCTGAACCAGATTCTATATCTGCTACTTTCTTAAAAACAGATGTGTCTTGTTTTGGAGGATCGGATGGTGAAGCAGCAATAAACCCATCAGGTGGAACAACTAATAATATTTCGGATTATGAATTTGCATGGGGAGATCCTATGAATCAAACTTCTTTTTCAGCTGATAATTTACCTGCTGATACATATGTAGTTACAATAACAGATTTAAATTCGTGTACAGGTACTGTTGAAATTCAAATCAACCAACCTGCGCAGATTGTCACTTCTACAATGTCAACAGATGTACTTTGTTTTGATTCTGAAAATGGAACTGGAACAGTAACAATAACTGGAGATAATCCTCCATTTGATGTTGTTTGGGATAATATGGAAACAACTAATCCAGCTGTAATGCTAGATCCTGGAAAGCATTTTGTAACAATAACAGATGACAATGATTGTACTGCAATTGATAGTGTGATTATTAATGCGCCTGATACTTTAAGTGTCGATTTTACTATCGATTCGGTTTCTTGTTTTGATGGAGATGATGGATCAATATCATGGGTAATTGGTGGAGGTGTTGGACCATATGAGGTTAATTTAAACGGTATTATAGTTACTTCACCCATAACAGATGCGGATGCTGGAGAATATTGTTTTGTAATTACTGACGCTAATTTATGCGAGATTGTAGTATGTGTAGAAGTACCTCAACCTGATTCAATAGTAATTGACGAGATTATTACATTAGAATCTTGTTTCAATTCAACAGATGCATCAATCGATATAAGTATTACAAATGGACAATTTCCGTACATGTTTAGTTGGATTGGCCCAGGAGTATTTACAGCTGATTCAGAAGATATAATTAATGTTGACAGTGGAATTTACGATCTTACTGTAACTGATTCAAAAGGCTGTACGTCAACAGCTCAATACGAATTAATAGAACCAGCAGAAATTCTTGTTTCCAATGAAATATTCAATATTCAATGTAAAGGTGATAACTCAGGATTCTTAAATATTACAGTTGTTGGAGGACTTGAACCTTATATTTTTGAGTGGATTGGGCCAGATGGATTTAGTAGTGATCAAGAAGATATAACAGATCTTTTTGCAGGTACTTATACTTTAGTATTAACAGATGCAAATGATTGTATTGTTCAGAAAACGTATGAAATTGTTGAACCTACAACCGGAATTCAAGCGAATATATCAGAAGATGATGAAGTTTGCTTTGGTGCAGTAAATGGTGTTGCAAGTGTCTCTCCTTCAGGTGGTACTCTTCCATATACAATCGAATGGAGTAATGAAAGCAATTTTACTAATATAAATGGACTTGCTCCAGGTTTATATACAGTTACCATTACTGATGGATCAGATTGTTTTATTGTCGATTCGGTTGAAATCATTGAAAGGCCACAAATTAATTTAGAAACTTCATCAGAAACTTCCTTATGCTTTGAATCATTAGATGGATCAGCTCAAGTAACTGAAATTAATGTAAATGGAGTTGCTCAAAATTTAAATGATTACGATTATTTATGGACTTCTTCTCCTAATCAATTTACAAATGAAGCTTTAAATCTTAAGGGTGGACAAGATTTACAAGTTATAGTAACAGACGATTTAGGTTGTACCGCTGTAGCAGAAGTTGAAGTGCCAACTCCTGAAGAAGTTAGTGCAAGATTAGAAATGATTGATTCCATTAATTGTGCCCAAGGGGATGATGGAATAATAGTTATAGAAGGAACAGGAGGAAATAGTCCTTATAACTACCAATGGGGACAGGGAACAAATTTCCAAGATGGGGCTGCGGCCAAAAATTTAAGAGCAGGTAATTATAATGTGACAATCACAGATATAAATGGATGTACTGGAGTTGAGCAATTTGCTATTCAAGATCCTTTCCCTATCACATTAAACTTTAGAATCTTTGATGTTCTTTGTTTTGGAGATGATAGTGGAGAAATTGAACTAATAGCAAATGGTGGAACTCAACCTTACGATCTGAATTGGTCTACGGGTGATGATGTTGATGAATTAATAGGATTAGAGCTTGGACAATATTTCATAACTGTTACTGATGCGAAAAATTGTGAAGTCGTTGATTCTGTTATTGTTGAACAGCCTGAAGAGCCATTATCTTTTAATGTTTCTACATTAGATGTGGATTGTAATGACGGACAAAATGGATCAATAATTATTGAGCCTACTGGAGGCGCTGGTAATTATATATATAGTTTAGACAACTTTATTTTTAATGGTTCTACAGAACAAATTGGTTTGGGTGAAGGGATTTATTCTGTTTATGTAAAAGATGCTAATGGCTGTATTGATAGTATTAGTGATGTAGAAATCTTTAGTCCGTCTCCTTTAGAATTGGATTTAGGGCCTGATGTATACTTGAATTTTGGTGAGAATTATCAATTTGATCCAGCGATTACAAGCTTTGTTGGACCTCTAACTTATAAATGGGAATCTCCTGATTTAGATCTCCTTTCTTGTGATGATTGTCAAAATCCATTTTTCGACGCTCAAAGACAAGCTTCTTATAGGCTTGTAGTACTGGAT
>CAYOIL010000070.1:0-15995 GCA_964403985.1 uncultured Saprospiraceae bacterium | reverse complement strand
CAACCAATTCACTAGCAATATGAACAGTAAACAATACACAGATGCTCTCCATAAACTGGTTCAAAGAGGCCACTACGAATTAGTTGCGAATGAGCTACTAGATTCTTACAAAGACATTAGTAATGACTTAGGAATAAGTACTGGATATGAAGATTTTTATGCACTAAATTTTCTTCAAAAGAATATTACTAACAAACTAAACCCTGAAGGTCTTGCAGCCAAATTAAATGAATTCATTTCAAAGTTGTCGCTTGGGGAATATACTAAGCCTATAGAGAATAAAAATCTACCTCAACTAAAAGAAACAGTAGACAAACTTGAACTAGAATTTCGCAGTATTCTTTGGGGCACAGTAAAGATCAATTGGAATAGTTCTAAGCCATGGATGATAGGGCTATTTATGCTTGTACTATTACTAGTTGCTGGTGGCTTTATTGGATACTCAGTAAGCAACAATACTCCTATTAGTAAGAACTCGATTAACCAGTGCTATATAATTAATAAAAAATTAGAATACTGCGTTGATGCCATATATAATGTTAAATACAAAATAAATGAAATAAAAGAAGAAACGTCAAAAATGGATGTCACCAACGACCTTTTAAATAAATACGAAAATCAAAAAACTATTTTGGAATATCAAATAATTCCCAGACTAAAAAATATTGATACTTTGCAGTGTGGGACTCAAGAAGGGAAAAATATTGAAAAGCAGGTTGACAGCCTATTAAATATTGTGGGATTATGAGAACAGTCATTTATTTATGCATCATGATATTCTCAATATCGTTCCTACACGGACAATCATGTCAGGAACTACTTGACAATTGCGCAGAGGATCTTACATCTTTACGGCAAGAAAAAACTCTTGAACTACAATCTCAGAAAGATAGCTTTGGTGCGACTATTTTGGCGCTGAACAAAGAAGTGAAAAAATTAAACGGACAATTAGCTAAAAAAAAATTAGAAGTTGAAAATAACAACTGTCAAGAAAATATCGAAAGCCTTAATAAATCTTTGAATTTAGCTAGAGATTCGCTTGTTATAGCATTGGCTGATTCTAAATCTTCTGTAAAAGACACTTACAATATTCCATCTTCTAATCCAACTCGCCACGCCAATACATCCCGCAAGAACTATATTGCTTTTCATCCTACGACAATTTTCTTCAATGGAGATTCTAAACCAATAAACAGTGTCATACACACTATTAATTTTGAAAAAGAACAGTCTGACCCGATTCTTAACTACAATGATAGTAAAGTCATTGAAGATTTATGCTGGCTCCTAAAAATGTACAATCACAAAAAGATAAAATTGAAAATCAAGGTAAATGTTCTATGTTCTCATTCGTCGAGTGGAGACAGAAGGCAATTCGCTGAAAAAGTGAACGCCGCTTTAAAAAATATTATCGAGTATGATTATAATATCCCATCTAAAAGAATTATCTACAGCCCGGTCGATCATTTAGATAACAAAAGGAATCAATTCACAGGGCTAACCTTTTCATTAACCAATAAGAAACGCTAAAACCCCACCCCCACCCCCAAATTCAGCCCTTCCACCTCCAGCCCCGAAGCTACTTTCAACGCCCCAGTATTCACCCGAACCACCACCAGGTCGCGCAATAAAAGCCCACCAAAGAAATAAAGGTTTTCCAGCTCCGTAAGCTCCACCGGCGGCAACTCCTCGTAGACCCGGTTCAGGGCCAGGCTACGGCGGTACCCCCCACCGACGAAAAACATGACACCTCGTACGCCACCCACCCGCAGCCCTGCCTCTCCGGAAATGATCGTTTGCCGAAACGAAGCATAGCGCCGGGGAGAATTGAACCGGTACACCTGCTGGCCTATCCCGCCACCAATAAATACACCTACCAGGGCTTTCGCTCCCTCCAGGTAGCCATCCGTCCCCGGCCGGCCGAAGTAATTTTTCCGATTGAAACCGAAATGTAATGAATACCCCAGTCGCCAGCCCACCGAAGGGCGCAGGTTGAGCACCTCCGTTGTTACCTCGTTCGAGTCAATCCGTTCAATACCCTGCTGATAAGTTCCCATAAAGGAAAAAACGCCCTCCAGCCTCCTCCGGGGCGGCGTACCGCCCACCAGTGGAGACAACAAACGTAAGTTGCGGGTACTGTCGAATACCTGAAAGGTCATTACTTCGTCTGGCTTAAGTACCAGCCCGTTTCGGTTCAAATCTACCAGTTCAGTGTACACCCCCCCGAAGTGAACACTCTCCCTGCGAAGGCCGCGAAAAGCCTCGGAAATAGTATTGGAGGGTACCTCGCTGTAGTCCGTCGCCACCTGATCCGCCTGATCAAAAAGGGGCAGCGAAGCAAAAAAGCTCAGTTCGGAAGGTTTGTTCGTACGTCGAAATAGTGAGAATCGTTCCTTCAGGTTCCCGAGCCCCAACTGCCAGGTGAAGCTGGATCGCCGCAGAAAAGGAAGGTCAGTGGTAAGGCGAGCACCGGAGGCTGGTGCGCCGGGTTCGTTGTAGCGCAGCACCCGGTCCGCTGCGTACCGCCAGTACAAGCCCAGGCTTATCTTGGGGTGGTTCTTCTTGCGAATATTGTCCCGTGCGTAACTGACCATCGGGCCACCGACAAAGCTACTTTCCGTATAAGAAGCGAATGCTAGTTCCGGTGAGGTAGCATGCCGCAAAAGGTCATAACGCTGAGAAAACCCCAGGTCCAGCCCGTACTCCAATCCGCCGCCGGGCCGGTAGCGGGAGATACGTAGAAAGCCTTCCGCGCCATGGCTTTCTACGTCGATCACCGACGCGCCAGTTTCGTCCACGTATTTACTACCCGCCGCGAAGTATGGATACGCTGCTGGCCGCAGCACCCAGCGGGCATAATTATCCGTTTTGATTTTCGCCCCCGATTGTGCGGCTAACTCGAACGGAGCAAGGACGAAGCTCATTAAAAATACGGTAAGTAAAACCGGGCGAAACCACATAAAGTAATTTTTAGTACAAGCCCGTTTTACTGTTCTTGGAGACTTACGGGAAAGTGAATTATTTACAAACAACTATTGAAAATTCAGAGCCAGAAAAATCAGAGCCAGTCATCACGATTTCCTTCCGCGCCGCTTCCTCTTCGTCCTCCGCTTCTGTTTTCTATTTTCACGCTCCGTCTTATTTTCCGGCTCGTAGCGTTTGCTCAGGAGATAAGCTGCCTCGTGCCGTGCATCAAACAGGTCGGTATATTCCTTTGTATTTAGCTTCCCGGTTTGCGGCATCTGAATGACTTTACGCAGCAATTTTGCGCCGTTCTCCTGAAGCCCCAGCATCTGGCCTCGCAGCCAGGTTCCTTTTAGCGAAACATCGTAAAGGCTGCTAACCTCCCCCAGGTCAAACACCATGATGGCCCCGATGGCCATACGGGTCTGCGCCCGTAGCAATACCTCGTCTTTCAGCCCTTCTTCCTCTTCCAGGCGCTGAAAGCGGTTGTAGGTACCGATGGCGCGCACGTACCGTTTGTCCTCAAAATCCTTGGGTATGTTTTTGTAAGCCCCTAGCACGAAAGAGGTCTGCCGGACGGTATCGGACGTATTGATGTTCTGGCTCGACAGCAACGCAGCGGGTAGTACGTTCAGCAACTCCATCAGCTCTGTTGAAACCAACTGGTTGGTTTCGGCGCGCTTACTGAAATCATTTTGTTTCTCGTATATCTGGCTGACGTGATAAATCAGGTCGGCGTTGAGCCCCGCAGCGCGAATGTCCGTTTTCGGCTGTTTACCCGTAACAGTGCCATACTTAGGGTGATTTACCAGGTGACGAGGGTCTTTAGCGAGGATACGTGCCAGGTTCAGGTGGTCAGTCGCATCAAGGTAATCGACGAAGTCATTGATAGTCATGCCGCCGCAGGTTGCCGAGATCGGCTCTCCGGAGTAGTCGTTGTACGTATTAAAGATTTTGTCGAGGAGCAATCTTATCTCTTCGTCGTTTCTGGGGTTGTTCTTGTCCAGACTACCGTATTTGGCAAAAGCTTTACGCGCTTCGTTCAGGGCTGGTTGGGCCTCGGCTTTCATTGTTTCGGCGCGGGTTACGGCGCTAGCTACGCAGTCCAATATTTTTTGCTTTTCGTTCAGGTCAGCATTGAGCAAAATCAAATCGTTTCCCAATCGGGTAGCTTCACGTAGGTGTCGATCTGCCTGAGCGGCAATTTCTGCCTCATGCGCTGTTTTCAAGCTATCCAATTCATCCTGTACGGCTCGCAAACGTATCCGCAGCGCAGCAATGATTGCCCGATAGCGTTCTATTTCCTCAGTGTTATCGGATTCGGTTTTGCCATTTTCAGTTGAACCGTTATCGCCGCTGTCATCCGGCGTGTCCTCTTTGTCATTGCTCGTATTCCCCTCCCGAACCAAAGGATCTAAAGAAGGAATGAAATTGTTGTTGCGGTAAATCCAATCATTGAGCAAACTCACCGTATTCTCCAGTTCTCTCGTTTTTCGTGCGTACTCCCCTACTCTACCCAGTAGGTCTGTCCGGGCAGTTTCAGATTCATCGTACAATTTTTCCAATTTTTCTAACTTACTACAACATTGTCCGTACCCCGAAATTGAGCACACACAAAGCAGATAAAACAGCGAGTATCTCAGAATCATGGGTTAGGTTTTTTATTGAGCACGCTTCAAGCAATCGCCTCCTCCTTCCATTTTCCCCAAAAGAGAGGGGAGCAGAAAGAAAAAATAAAATTATTGCCCTTTGCTTTCTCTTTCGTCGGGCTAACAGCTTACCCGGGTATTGCAGCCACAGAAATTATCAATCGTTTGCTTCTGGTTTCTCAGGTATTCAATTGCTTCACCCAACGGCTCTTCCTCACCGGGGCTGTAGTCAATGATCAACTTTTTCACCTTTAGGCGATAATCATCGTACAGCAGTTTATAATCCCGCTCAGGAACTAAGTCGCGCAACGATTGCCCCGGCTTATCCTGTACTTTCAGGCAATTATCCCAGTAGCCCATCATGTTGGTCTGCATAGCTTCCAGTTTGAGGGCGTAAGAAACTTCGGGATCGTCTCCGGAGCGGACCAACCAAATCCCCCCTATTACTCCTAGTATCAACAACGGTAGTAGCCATGACCAGCTGGACTTCTTTTTTTCGGGCGGTTTTTGGGGAACGCTAACCCCTGGTTTATTTTTTTCCACCGTGAGATCCTGCATTTCTTCTTTAATGTGGTCTTCGTAATTCGGAGCGGGAGGTATCAACTCCTCAATTCCCCATGCGTTCATCACATCGGCAAAGCTATTGGCACCGCGCCACATGCCTTCGCATTGCTGTAGGTGTGTTTTCATTTTCGGGCGGGCAATAGCCTGATTCACGATTTCTTTCACCACTCCACCATCAGCCTTGCCGGTAGAACGAATCAGGCTTCGCTCCAGGTCACGCTCCAGGATAATGCGCCACAATTCCGGTTCCGTCACGTCCTGATCCGGCAAGGGCACCTCTAGCCGTAAGGGGGTACCAGAGCCACTCTTTACCTCAAGCATTACGTTCCGGCCATCCGGTAAGGAAATGTTGTTCAGCGTCATAAGCGAATTATTCTTTATGGGCGATACGGATTTTTTATTCTATTCAGGGCGGCGGAGCGCAGGTGCAAAACAGGTTTTTAAGCTAGGGTTCCCCCTCTATCGAAGGACTATCCTAATCCTTTCGGTTATTTTCCAGGCATCACCGGTTTTCACCAGTTTACCCGGGGTCAGACTGGCCATATAGGATTTTTGTCCGTCTCCTCCACGCTCAAATTCAATCACCTCAGAATGGCTGGCTTGGCTGTCCAGTATCTGTTGCTGCAGCGTGGCATCTTCTACCAAATTCAGGGAAGCGGTCCGCCCGTCGGCATCAGGTAATATAACGTAGTAGGTAAAATTCTCCGGTCGGTGCTCCAGCCGGTTAGGCATAAATAGGCCGTTCACCGGACTGCTGGCGTAGAGTGGCGCCGGGGCATCGGCTTTTTCATCCTTATTTTCCCGAGCCTCCGAGGAGTTTGCATCCGACGTATTCTGTCCCGATTCATCCTTGTCGAATATTCTGCGTGGCGCTGGTGTAGTAGACCGGGGCTCGACCTTAGCTGGTTGCCGGGCTGTCCCACCGTCAGGTTGCCCCCTTTGAGGTTGAGCGGCTGGTTTTGCAAAACCATCCGGTTTCTCCATTTTATCTAAGTCCTCATCAGCCTTTCCAGATTCCCCAGCGGTAGCTTCCCCAACGTTTTCCGCCTTGAATCTTTGCAGCATGGGCTCCAGCACCGGCCAGATTTGCTTACGGAACCTTCGTACCAGGAAAAAGCCAGCTACGGCCAGCAAAATAGTGAACAGGTAAGAGAAGATCGTACCGAGAAAACTGGATTCCTGCTCCCGCTCCAGTTTACTGACCTGTTTTTGAAGAATTCTGATTTTCCGGTCTAACGCATCGATTCTTACGTTTGTCTGTTCAAAATTCTTCGCGGCTTCGAGTTCCGTTTTCTCTTCGGAACTTTGGCCTCGGGGTTCGGGGTCGTCCCGGTCGCAACCGGAAAAGACTAAGCTTACTATTACTATCAGTAAAACCCAGATCAAACGTCTCATAGTACCCGTTTTGCGAGCGTCATGCCCAAGTTATAGATAGCGTTGCGGAGCGGATGGAAGAATAGTGTCTCTTCCACCGCTTGCGTTGCGTTACCCTGCTCTATCCGTTCCTCTACTCCGTAGGTGTAACCCATTGAGAGGTAGCTTTTAATCTCAGCCTTTGCACCTTCCATATCCCGGATATCAAGCCCTAAATTAGCCTTGAAGCTAAACTTCCGGTTGACATCAAACAAGATGTCCAGAAACCGCTCCACATTAGCCACCGTTTTTTGCTCATAATCTCCGCCCGTAAGCACTTTACCGTAGTTTGGTGCTTCGCCAACGATCTGACCGCCTTCCCTAACGAAGTACATGTCTTTGCCAGACATTTGCTCGTCGATGCCGAGCACCACAACGTTCTGAGGAGGCGTAAATTCGGTATCCAGTTGCTCCTTGTTTTTAATCATCGCCAAGCCACCCAAACTCGTGTAGTCCTTTGGTTTCTCGAAAGTCTTGATGCTCAAGGCATCTGCTCCGCCTTCTCCTTCTCCGTATACACCTTCTGCCAGGTAATTGGCTATAACTGACAAAATACGATCCGATGCCAGTGCCTGCAAAATCTTACTCCCGTTGCCAGTGAACGTAATGTTTGTTGGCCGGTCGATCCCCATAGACTTGGTCACCTCCAGAAGGTGGTAGATGATCCCTCCGAAGTAAATCAGGTAGACCAGGTTCAACTGCGGCCGATGTAAGTTGACGTGTTCGTTGAAGTCGAAGTAGACTTCCTTATGCATATCCCGGTTGGATAGTGATTGAAAAAAACTGATCATTTCCTCGGAGGAAATTGCCCGGTCTTTCAGTTGCTGGTAAGCATCCCGCGTAGTCCGATGATCCGAAGAGGACCCTTCGCCCAGTTTGTTTTCCACAGCATCCTTACAAGCACCGATAAAACCGTTCTTCTTTCCTTTATTGGTATCGTAGCCATCCCCAAAAACGGCGTTCCCCCCAAAGCGGAAGCTGGCAATCTTGGGCATTTCGGGCGTCGTGGTCCCTCGATAGTGGATATAAGCATCACAGGTTCCGCCTCCAATATCACAGTTGATGACGTTTTTGCCGTTTATGATGCTCGGTTCCGCATATGCGAAGTACTGATAGGGGGCTACCGACTCGCTCAGGGCCTGAACAAAGCCACCAGAAGTACCGAAGTACCGGGAATAGGCAGCCTTCCAGGCTTTAGTCAGTTCCTCCTGTCGTTTCCAGTCCATCGAAGAAGGAAAGAAATAGACTAGATTTACCTTGCTCGGGTCTCCCCCGCGTGCCTGAATTTCAAGGGCCGCAATCTGGAGCAGAGCGCTGATGAAGTGGTTGAGCCGGGACTTGTCTTGTTCCTGGCGCAAGTCACTCCACTTCAGGTTGGTATAGATTTGATCCGGCACCGGAGAACTCTCGTTGAGGTAATAGAACGGAATATTCATCCGGGCGATGGGCATCACGTCCGGCCCGTTGTAGGCTTCAGACTCGGCGATGGCGGTGCGCAACGGGAAATTGTATAGCTTGCCCGGCCCGATCTCATGGTAGAAGCTTCGCATAAACAGGTTCGTCCGTAGCACTTCAATCCTTGGCACTACGGAAGCCGGGAATAAGGTACGCAGACAAGCCTCGGGGTGCTTCAGTTCCAGTGCTGCGTAATCCCCCCCGGTCCGTTCCCTGATGGCTACGTGGGTATTGGTGGTTCCGAAATCTATCGCGAGGTCAAATTGTTTGCTCACGGCCTCGTCCACCTGGGGTACATTATCCAAGAACAGCCAGCCACCCGTTTTTCCTGCGTCCACGCGAACCATGTCAAACCTGGAAGTAGGGTGATATACTTTTGTTCCCTGGCCGCTATACTTGCCGGGGTCTACCCGCAAGATGGGGTCCGTAGGCCCACCGGCGACAGGCTCCAGCGGGCGTTCTTCCGTATTATCCCAAGAGGCAAAAAAGGAAAGGGACGTAGGGTACTCAATGTTCTGTACCTCTTGCATTATTACCTGACCGTTTTTGTACCGGGGCACTACGACATCAGGTACCAAACCGAGATTGACCAGTAAGCCTTCTACCGCCCCCTGGTTAGCAATCTCATTAGCAATCGCTCCTTTTTCGTACTTCCGGCGCATCTCTACCATTTCTTGCTTATCTCCGATCGGGATGCGCAAGATCACTTCAACGTCTTGGTCACCGTTGGTCCGGCTCATTTCCAACATTGGCTTACCGTGGACTTTCCCGAAGAGGTTTTCCCAGGTGAAGAAGCGAAAGAAGAGCGGCTTGATCGGCAGGAGGTAATCGCCGCTCTCGTTATCGAGATTGTGGCCATGTTTATGCCCCGGGTTGCCCCGGAACCGTTGAACATCCAACGGGCCAGGAAGCCGGAAGATGGTGGGTTCCAGAAAGTCACTTACGGTAAGCCATGGGTGCTCAACGTGCTGACCGGGTAGGGTTCTCTGGAGTATGTCTTCGGGGTAGCCCGCGTAACCTTCCAGTACGGACGGGTCCCATTTAACCTTATTGTAGTAAGAGCAGCGACGGCGAAAATCGGGAAGCAGCACTAACGGGCGCTTTGTCTCCGCGTCCGGCAGAGTACCGTCAAGCGTACCCAAAATGAGATCGCTATTGTCTACACCGACCGCTTTCGGGCCGTAAAGAAACAGGTCACCACTTATTGTTTTGAGCACCGTTAGGCTCTCAGCTCCGTGCTGCATGTCCACGTAGCGTTCTGCTGTCTGCCGGTCATAAGCAGCCTGGTCTCGCCGGTTTCGAAGCATCGTATCCACATAGTTTACGTAGCTGTAAAAACCGGGCATGAACCGTTTGATTGTAGTTGAATGTTGCTTGACCAGAGCCATCTGGGCCATCATGAAGGCTTGCCCGCGCAGGATCAAACTTTCGTGCGGAGCTTTAAACATTTCCGTACCGTCTACCCGGAAGGAGAACTCGCTGAGGTCATCCGCGCCCGTAAAGTACATACTCAAGGGGCTGGTTCCTCCCACGGCTACACCGTCGATGTACAGCAAGTGAATTTCCTCCGCGTCGTAAAGCGAAATCTTCTCTCCGTTCTCCCGGTTGATCGTACCAAACAGATCGTAAGTTTCGCCAAGATTACGGCGTTCAATATCCGCTTCTTCCTTCAGGGATTCAACTTCATCCCGAAATTTAAACGAGCGGATCTTTATGTCGCGATCTCCTTTCGCATTGATGGATTTACGGGCGAATATGATCTCTCCTACGTCTAAGGCCTCGGCTACCAGTTTATGGTAAATGGTGTTGCCTTCCAAGTCCGCACCGTTACTGCTCAACGCACGCTCGGCTACCCATTTGAAGGCCTGATCAAATAAATGCCAGCGTGCATAGGGGCTGGGCACGGAAGTGATTTCATAATGGGTCGCCGCGGCGGCGGGATCCTTTATTGCTTCAATTTCCGGTTCTTGGTAACCGTTCTGATCGAGGGCATTATGGTCTTCTCTAAGATTGAGTGATTCGCTGAGTTGAAATCCTTGTGGCATCGTCTTGGGGGTATTTTTAGTTAGGCACGTGAGCGTTGTACAGTTCCGTCGTTGCGCGGTAAAACAGATCGAGCAGCCGCCGGGGTGTTTCACCGGGGGCCAGGCCTTTTTCCGATGAGTTAAGTTGCTCGTCAAACTCTTTATATCCCCAGGCCTGGCGACGGCGCAGGAGGCCCAACTTTAATTGCTCGACTCCACGGATGAGTTCATGTAGCATTTTGCCATCCGCTTCGTAGTTGAGGGGAAAAAAGGACCGCTGCTGGCTCCGGAGTTCCTTTAGCCACTGAAGGTAAAGCTTATTGAACTCCACCAGGTCGTCAGCGAAAAATTTATCCGACCGAACAAAACTGGCGTCTAACGGGCTTCCTCCCTGTCCCATGTTCTGGGTCCAGGCAACGGATTTCTGTACGGCAGTCTCAATTTGCTCGTTCCAATATTTTACCGCGTAGGTATACTGGCTCAGACTGCGCTGAAGGGGATCCCGCAGACGTCGTCCAAAGTCTGTGAACCGGAAGTCCGTTGGGTAATTCTTAGTACCGAAAGGCACGAATCGATCCCGGCGCCCCCCTATAAAATCTATAATATTGAGCGCACCGATGAGTTCTACCAAGTGGGCCGGATTTTTCTGCGCGTTTCCTCCTTTTTCGTTGGGGTAAGGTTCCATGATGGGGTCACCCACGGGGTAATTGACGTCGATCTGCGCATCAATATCGCAGTTATAGTGCGCCAGGGCCGCTTTGGTCTTAACGATGAAAGTACTCTGGTTGATCGGGCTGTCTGTTTCGGTTTTAACCCCGAAGTATGGTTGAACGATCACCGCTCCGATACGGGCTTTTTCCAGCCGATCCGGATTGGTGATGCCGTAACGGCCGGCATTCCTTAGGGTTTTAACCAACAAAGGCAGGCCCGCCGCTCCTGTGCCACCGAAAATGGAAGCTACCAGAACAATATCATCTCCCTCGTTGAAATTATCGGCAAAATCATTAAACCACTGCTCACTCTTCACCATATTCATGGCTACGGTGCCTACGTTTGGGTTACCAAGGTAACCGTTTTCGAGGGTGGTCTCCAATAATTGAGAGCCGAACATCAGACGGGTAAAATCTTGCATATCATCGCTTAGGCTATGATAGTTAATACGTTCCTGAAAGTAGTTGTTGCCGGCTTCTACACCCAGGCTTGCATCCCAACCGCTTTTTTCGTCATTGAAAGGACGCTCCACTTTTGCGTTAAAAAACTCGGTTTCACCCTTCGTCGCGGCGTTGATCCGTTGATACAGTGTAAGAGCACGGTGCGTGCGGGTACCGTCGCCATTTCGTTTGTCGGGATCCAAAAAGACCGGTTTGATCCGGCGGTTACCATTTACAGGGTATCCGGCAGCGAGTAAAAAGGTCAAAGATTTGACCACGCGTGCTCCGGTTCCTCCGATGGCAAAAATATGGGTAGTGTTAGACATGTTGAATTTTCTTTAGGTTAAGCGAGCGGTTCTCACCGTCTGCTTCAAGAGAACTTACTTTGCACCTGCGGCCGCGCCCTGAAAAAGAGTGACGGGGCGAGCGGTAATCGTTGGTGGAGCATAAGCTACACCGGAACGTACCGCCGGTGTGTACTCAAGTAGCGAAAAGCAAAACTGAGAAGAATGTACAGGACGAGCGAAAGCGAAAAGGCGATCGTCAGAAAGGTCAGCAGATCGGCAAAAATGAAGTCTAGTTGTCGTCTATCATTCTGGCTGTTGAGATAAAAAAGATTGACCAGAAAGACGATCAGGGAGCTGCCCAGCCCGTAGAGTAGCCAACGGCCAATCGAAGCACCACTGACGGAATCAAAAACCTTATAGTAAAAAATAAGCGTAATGACGGGGGCAAATACGAGGGTCCAAAAAGGGAGGGTATATAGCCGCTCATCGTACATGATGGGGGAAAAGTCCTGAAATTCCGCCATACCTCCGAGTTCGAAGATTGCGGCAATGAAGTCATACATGGTTTTAACGTTCTAATGTGATGGGGAGGGTGAAAAATTTCAGTTCTTCGCGGCGGGGGTGGTAAGCATCCCAGAGCCCGTCTGTGAGGTACCTGAAGCCAAAGGTTTTACCGGTGATGTTGTCAATTTCTTCTCGTAAGTCACTATTGGTGTGAGAAGCCAACAGCCAGCTGGGCTGGCGATCCAAAAGGCCAACGGCGAGTTCTCTTTTTTGCGCGCCGAGCACCTCCGAGCTGAGCACGATCAGGTGACTGGGTACGCCGGTCAGCCGGCCCATATCCTGGTCGTGCAGGTCATTTCCTGAGAGGACTTCTTCTACCCTCCAACCATCTTCTCCGTCGTCTCCTTCAACCGTATAATTATCGGTATTCGTCAGGTAGTTTTCGTTAGGGCTGAGCTGTGCCATTTGTACCCCCACCGCAAAACGAAGGCCTTCCCGCCGGGAGCGTGAAGACGGAGCCACCTTTTGTAAATGTTTAACGACCTGTCCTTTACCGCGAGGATTGGCTCGAAAACTTCCGTAAGGATCGGCCGAATAGGGCATAATGGAATACGCCGGAGTAGTTTTCACCGCAGGGGCCACAGCCATGCTCGCTTGATAACCGGGCAGGGCACTGAGGGTATATAACTCTGGGAATTTTTTGATGTATTCGGGCGAAGCCACCAACCAGCAATAGTAGGGGCGCCTGCCGTTATAGTCGTAGCCGTACCGGGGGTCGTCCCGCGGATAGTAGCGGCCATTAAAGGCACTCTCGAACTTTACCACCAGGGTAGCCAGCCCCTCCTCGGCAACGGCGTTGAAGATCAGAGACATATCCGACTGGACCTTGGCCATCTCCTTTTCCATATTCTGATTATTGACGACGCTGTAAACGAAGTCAGAAACCAACATCCGAGGTTGGCAGTCGTTAATCGTCAACTGGCTAACCTGATTAAGCGCCCGCATCAGCTCGCTGCTGGATTTGTCTCCCAGCTCTTTTTTATTCATCTTGTTCTCCACCAGCCAGCTTTCCAAATGTGACTTCCGGCCATAGGTGCTGGCGGCATTTCGATCTTTCCCCGGCAGTGAATCCACCGGGGATATTTTGGTGTTGATGAAGTGATAGGCGAAGTCTTGCTTTTGTTTGTCAAATAAAACGATAAAATCGGTCATGTTGCGGTAGAACTCCGATTCACGATCGAGGTAACCATACATACTGCCCGAGTTTTCGATGTAAATATGGACTTTGTCAGGCTTTACGGAACAGGCACTTTTCTTTCCGGGCGCGGACGCGGGTGCAGTGGACGTTTCCCGGCCACACCGAATCACCAACTCTTTAACCGCCCTTGGTTTGGCGGACCGGAGGAAAGACTCCCACCCTTCATCGTCCAGGCCCTTTATTGCGGTAATGAAAACTGCTTCAGACCGCAGGCTGGCGCATTCGTCAGTATCAATGACACCGTCTTCGGCAGCCACACGTACCGAACTCCGCAAGGCACGGGTTTCATCTTCGCCGCAAGAAGTGGCAAAAATCAAGAGCAACAACGGCAAAAGCGGTATATATTGAACTGGAATTTTTAACATTAATTAGTGTTTGGAATAATAGGCCACGGTAGTTCGGGAGGGGAAGTTAGGCAAAAGTTTCGATTCGTATGTGCCTTGTTGCGAGAGAGCTAGTTCGCCGACGTCGTATATGGGGCGATTAGTTGGCGGCTGCCAGTTCTGAAGCACCCGTTTGAGAGCTCCACCGTCTAATCCGCTAAGAGCACCGATGTTACTCATCACTAAATCATATTTCACCTCGTCAAAGTGCTCTCCTGGCTGAGGGCAGACAAACTCCAGGCCAAGATCGCGGTTTAGTAGATCAAATATGGTATTACTGTAATTGTGCAGCGCAGGCAGGTTTACCCCCTGGTCTTCGAAGTAGTCTTTTACAGCGTCAATTTTAGTCACTAGGTGGAGGCGGGCCAGCCAGGCGAGGTTAGCGGCAGTCTCACGGCCCGCTAATTCCGTAAGAACATCATCTAGGTTCAATGGCCCGGCTTCTTGCTTCTTCCGCCACGCCGCAGCGTGGCCGAGCAAACCCTCCGCTCCCGTACCGATAACGACTTTTTTCAACACTTGAACAATTTTAGCTTCTCCGTTCATTAGTAGCAACGACTGTTGGAACAGTTTACCCGCTTGCTCGTAATCGTCTACGAAGGCGGCGTATTTATTCGCTACGGGTACAGGAGTTACCGGAAGAAGAACGGGCTGGGAAGAATGTTGACTCAGCATGGGGTCAGCTTCGGCTGTTTCCTCGACCTCTTCTTTTGGCTCATCCAATTTTTCATCGGATAACGGGTCACTACCGGACTCCGGGCTTGTTTTCCGCTTTCTAGAATTCAAATATAACCAGGTAAGGAGCGTACCAATGATGAGGCCAGGAACAAGGCCTCCCAACAGCCATAATATCGGAGAAGCGGGCGTTGTGGTTGCCATCACTGATTGCTCGTTCACCTCAACGACAGTGGTATCCCCTAAATCTGACCCGGCCGTGGCTACTAAGATGTTGAAGAATACCGATTGATAAATTGTATGAACATTGGCCAGTGTATCTTCAGCAATCGAATCCAGCACCACTCTGATTGCTGCAACAGAATCATTTTTGAGGGAGTCCCGGTTTGCCTGCAAACTTACAGGTACGCTCAACAGTAGAAAGAACATCAAGAAAGAAAAAGCATGGTTATTTTTCATCGTTCTCATCTTTTATCTCCATGAAGGGCCAAAGGCTGTGGGCAACCGCAGGGCTGTATGGGTTGTACCCCCGGACGTAGTTGAAAATTTCCTTTTCATAAAGCCTGGCTCCGGAGGCTTCAGAAAACCGAAGTACCATACCCCGGCGATCATCAATTCTGAGCTCTACGGTTACGGCTCCGGATGGCTTAGCGGAGAAATCCTTAAGGTAGACAGCATTTGACCCAAGGAGATTGACCGTAAAATCCCCCGTGAAGCGGCCGTCTTCAAAAGTCTTCGCGATTTCGCTTAGTTCCCTGTCGTAAGTTTGAACTACATAAAAACGATGGGCGGCACCAAAATCTATCCGCTCGGTATAGATGGTTGTATCCGGGTCAAAACCTTTAGGGTGCAAGAGCTCAACGTATTTATATACTGGTTTTGCCGTTTCCGAGGCGTTAAAAAACAGACCGTATGCAGCGTTCAACTGATGTTTTTTGACTTCAACTCGCTTACCACCTGGGCTCTCATCCCGATACCTGCGCATATACCGAAGTCCTCCAAGTGCAACCAGCGCCTTAAGCTTATGAGACGCTTTTTCCAGCCCTGAAATCGGCCAGTTTTCCGGATATATCTGATTCAACTTGTCGGTTCTCTGATTGGGAAGTTGCGAGATAGCTTTTAGAACTTCAGCGTGCAGACATTTAATCTGGATGGTCCGCCCGCTGAACAAAACTGTATCAATGGTTGGCATAGATACGCCGGTAAAGGCGTTGTACATTAGTTTATCGATTAGGGTTGCGGATACCGTCTTCAGATAATCTTCAAACAGGTGATCGGTGATGATACCAACCAGATCGACTTCTCTTCTTTCCAAATCTTCCTTTAGAAAAGAAAAACCATAAGGAATGGTATGACCAATGTACTTCGATTTTTTCTGCTCGGGAGTGACCATGGCGATTGCTGGCTTCAGCGTATCCCTGATCCAACGGTGAAAGCGTAGGCTGAGGGGTGCCTTTTCGTCCGTCATTCCGCTAAATGGGTCAAATTCGACAAATAATGGCCGCAGAGCGTCAGGACCGTATAATTTCCAAACGATCTTTGCAATTACATAGTCGAGGTAATTCCCAGCCTGGGGTAAGCCCACCCGGCCCAAGACCAGCATTTCGTGTACGGAAGAATCATTGGGATTCCACCTTCTTTCAATGATACTAAGGTCCACCGTACCGG
>CAYOIL010000069.1:7751-16059 GCA_964403985.1 uncultured Saprospiraceae bacterium | reverse complement strand
CCACTAACACGTTGATGAGTAGCATTAGTTTTAAAGTTTTTGGATACTCTTCTAAAAGCCTTTGCTATTGCATCATTGATATCCGTTTCACTATGATTTTGTTGCCCTGGCATATCAACACCAGAAACCGATGATCGAACAACCTGCGAACCTAATCTTCCAAGCATACCACTTCCCAAAGCGGATCGTACAACTCTACTTGCATGCCTTCTTGCTTGAGCTTTTGCCATTCTTCCTACCTTCTTTTGAAGCTGGGAAGTTAAATTACTTGATCGCTTAATGATCGAAGACGAGTCGAATACTTCACCTGCATCATTTTGAAATTCAACTACAACTCTGTTGCCGTCTATTTGATAATCTAGAACGTATTTTGATATTTCTTCGTAAGAAAAGTCCATATGGTCGAAATTTTGAGGTTAAATGTATTCAAAAATAGAAAATAATTTTCCATTTTGAACATGATAATTTTTTAACGTAACTTTACAGTACCTAAAAATAGACTTAAGGTCACAATAAAAATAATTAAATTGAAACTTTTAAACTTTGACAAAAGCTTAATAACTCTTGTATTTTCATTTGTATTTATAGCTTTTACATACAGTCAAGATTCTGTACAATTTATTTTAGAATCTAAACATGCAGAAGTCGGAGATAATATCTGTTTAAGCCTTTCTGTAGATGATTTTCAAAATGTATCAATTGTCCAAATTCCAATAAAATGGGATCCTTCAATTTTTTCTAATATATCTATTCAAAATGAAGCATTGCCTTCCGCTACCTTTAATATTGATGAATCAAAAGGAGAATTAAGATACTTTTGGGATGATCCTTCTTTGAATAATCCTGAATCTTTAGAGAATGGTGAAATTTTATTTAATCTGTGTTTAACAATTAATGATGGAAAAGGAATGGATGTTCCTATCCAAATCACCGAGTTATTAGTCCCTCAATTTGAACCATTAGTTATTAACGGAGAGTTTGAAGAGCTTAACTTTGACATGACAAATGGCCTTGTGATGATTGCTGATGATTGCAATGGCATAGCAGTTCTTCCGGAATCTATTTGCGAAAATTCAATTTTTACAGTATCTGTTGATTTATCTGCCTCTGGTCTTTCTATAAGTAATTTTGGTTATTGGGAAATTGATGGAGAAATTGTTGAACAGAGCTATGAAGGTGAGAATTTTCCAAATAATAATAGTAACATCTTCATTTCTGAAGTTAATTCATTGTTTGATACCGATTATAAAGAGGAGTTAAAGGTATCATTTTTGGATGCCGAATCTCATAGTTTCCAATACTTTTACGATTTTATAAACTGTGCAGGGAATACTGAGATTTTTACTTTACAGGCATCTGCTCAACCTGATCCTATTGATACCGAAATCCCCCCTTTTATTTGTTACAATGAAGACTTAATCATCGACCTTAACATTAATCAAGATGGGATGTTTGATTTGTTGTTTAGTATAAATGGAATTGATTCAGTTCAAACTATTTCAACAGACAATGATTCTTTAGTTTTTCTAAATTTGGTTTCTAATCTTCAATTAGGATTTAGTGTTCTTACAAATGTAGAATCTAATTGTATTTTAAGTGATTTATCCCCTTCAGATACTCTTATTACCGTTTACGATGAATTCAAAATTAATTTAATTGATAGTACATGTAATGACGATGGCTCATTTGATGCTTCTTATGAGTTAATTGGTGGGAGTGGTGATTTTGAGTTGATCTCAGATTCTAATGGAACTCTGACTGGTAATAATTATAATACAGATTTAATTGATGCTGACGAGCTAGATACGGTGATCATATCTGATGAATTTTGCCAAGAAACAAGTTTAACTTTCATTCCTCAAGTTCAATGTAGCTGTATTGATTCAGTAACAGTTTTTGATTTAGATGTTTTGATAGAATGTTCAAGTGGTATAATAATTCCTGAAATTGAAAAATCTTTTACTAGTCCAATTGAAGACCCAGTGACGTATTTTAGAATTTATTCTAAGGATAATATGGGTGAAATTGAAGAAGTTATATTTGACACTCTTGTATATAATGAATCAAACCCAGAAATCCCTTATTCTTCATTGTATGAAAATGGGCGAACTTATTTTGCAAGACCTATTTTATCAGAAAGGTTAAATGGAATCATTGATTTGAATTATAGATGTTTATCTGTTGGCCAAGAAATTAGATTTAGATATTACAAAGATCCTGTTCCTGAAATACTAGGTGAAGAGATTGTTTGTACTAATCAACAAGATGTAAAATACAGTGTTTCAACTGACAATAATGTTAATGATTTTGTATGGACTGATCCAATAGGTGCAACTGGGTTCCAATTAGGAAACTCGTTTTATATTACTTATTCCTCGGAATCACCAGTAAATCTAGAAGTTACAGAAACTTATATCCCATTGGATATTGCAGGAGATATAGAATGTATTGGAAGTGATTTCATAACTGTCGAAGTAACTGATGAAGAAGCACCAAAAGAAATTGAAATAATTTTATTCCCTGGTGGATTATTTTCTGCAAATACAGATCAAGATTTATGTTTTCAATGGATGTCAATTGATAAGAATACAGGCATAACAAACGAAGTTGGTTCCACCGAAAAGGAATGGATTGTGGGTCAAGATATTGATACTGTGAATTTAATTTACGTTTGCATAATTTCAAATCCCCAAAATGGAGCATGCGAAACAAGTAATTGTGCAACCTTTAATTATTTTAATTCTGCAGGTCCTGTTTCAACAAATGAATATAAAATTGATGATACAAAAATATACCCTAATCCAACATCAGGAGATGTATGTTTAAAAAATGATTCTTTTAAAGGAAATGAAATAATAAAAGTTTATTCTAGTTTAGGTAATGAAATTAGTTGCGAATATAATTATATGAATGATTATATATTAGATTGTTCAATTTTGGAAAAAGGTACTTATTTTATATCTATCATTAGTCCTAGTAATAATGATTTTATAATTTTGAAATTAATTAAAATGTAATTGTCATTTTTTGTACAATTTATAAGATTCGCTGGGCAGCTATTGACAAGCCAAAAGAATCCATATATATTGTATGCAATTACCCCATTTAGCCTAGTGCTGCAAATTATATATATTTGAAATATTCATATTTAATACTATATACCTTCGTTTTAATAAGCATTTTCTCGTGCGGAAATGGTTCTAATACAGGCGATTCAGGAGATATTGATTTTCTTATTAATGATGAAGAAATAGAATCTTTGGGGATAGATTATGATGAAGAAGATTTATCTCTTTACAAAAATGACCCTGATAAAATTTATTTTACAACTTTAGGAGAGCAAATCGATTTCGAAGATATTTCTTTACCAACTATTGAAAATAAAAGTCAATGGTTCTTGGATAGTGAAGAATTGAGTATTCAAAAAATTATTGCTCAAAATAAAACAAGTTTTAGTTATACATTCGAAACTCCTGGAATTTATAGGGTTAGTCTAAAAAGAGGAGATAAAGGAAGTGTTACAAAATTCGTTCGAGTAATAGATAAAAATTCACATTCAGTTTCTTTAAATAATGGGGCTACCGCCCAAAATGATTTAGGTGCCTCTGGTAACATAGGTGATTTCGAAGTTTTTGATTTTAGTATTAGTAATCCAAAACCTGGTAAGTGGGAAGCTATCGTTCTTGAAGATATCTCAAAAACGGAGGAAAAAATTAATAAACGACTATGGGATTTTGGAGATGGGACAATCATTCCTACAAATGGAAATAAAGTAAAATATTCATATGACCGTGCTGGTGTGTATGAAGTGAAAATGTGTGTTAATCTTACCAATAACTGTAAGCGAAAAAGAATTATTGTTTCAGAATCTGGGGCAGGAGTGCCTAACGTTATTGCAGAAAATTTAGAAAGACAGGAAGAGGAAGATCTTTTGGCGGAAGCCAATATGCAAGGACCTAAAACAATAAGGGGAATAAAAAAAGAAGAAAATAATATTCAAAAGCGAGATAATTTTAATGCCCCATCTAGTGAAATTTCAAGTATTCCTGAGAGAACGGTTGATGTGGTTTTACAAAATGTTAGTTTTGATTTACCAGAAAAAGTTCAAGCTGGACTGCCAGTAAGAATAAAAGATCAATCGTTCCCCGACGAGGCTATAAGATCAAGATCTTGGTATATAGATGGTGAAAAACAATTTTTTCATCAACGAACTGTTAACCATATCTTTGATACTCCAGGTACCTATGAAATTAAAATGTGCCTAAACAAGAAAGCAGATCTCTGCATGGTAGACAAAATTAATGTTTACCAACAGCCGATAATAGAGGATACTGAACTCGAAGTTGAAGAAGCTGTTGCTATTCAAGAAGACATGAAACCTGTAATCTCTTATATTCCAATAGTTTCTAAACCTACAAAAGGTTTTATGTGTCAGTCTTATGGTAAAGCGGGTTTAAAAAGTAAATATAAATGCACGACAAATAAAGAATTCCATTATGGAAATGCAATAGTTACAATAGTTGCGAACAAAACACTTGAATTGCAGAATGCGGAGATTTATGGAGATTCAGACGGCTATATGGATGTTTTTTTATTGGATGATGAGTTTATAGAAATTGGTAGAATTAAAAATGTTCAAGTCTTACCTGGATATTCTACAATAGAGTTTGCTGATTTGGCTTTTACATTAGAAAAAGGGAAGTCATATAGCATTTTATTAAAGCCTAAAGGTTCAAGAAAAAAGAAAATTGGATTAGAAAATGCTGCTACTTGTCAAGTGCCGATTTATAATAATGAAGATTTGACTGTTGATTATCAAGGAAAAGCATACGTGATGTACGATATTAAGTATTGTTTATAAAATATGAATTTAACATAAAATGTAACCCCACATTTTAATTTAAATCCTATTTTTAATACAAAAATACTGTATATTCGCTTTTGAAGATAACTTCAAGATTAAACCAATAGAAAATGATTTTAAAACTTAATGTAACGATTAAGAACTTATCGCTATTCTGTATAGCTGTTTGTGTGTTTTTATTAGCGTCTTGTAAAAATGACAAAGAATCTGCGAATCCAGCAGAAATGTTTGATGGACCAAGTACTATAAATTTCCTTGTTAATAGTGAACAAATACCAAATCAAGATCGAATAAATAAGGATTACACGATGGGAGAATATCGTGAAGATCGAATGAATAAAGATCATGTACTTTCTGTTCCTATTTATGATACAATTTATTTTAAAGATATAAGTCAGTTTAAAGGAGATGCTCCTGGTAAACGTAGATGGTATATCGATGAAGAGGAGTTAAATTCTAATAGTAAAGAAGTTGCTTTTTATTCAGAGATTGCAGGTCCAGCAATTGTTACAATGAAATTTGATGATTTCAATTATGTCATGAAGGCTATCTATTTCACTGATGCAGTGGATATGAATGATCCAGTTGCTGAAGAAGAAGTTGCAGAAGATACAGGCGAAATGACTATGATGAAGGAGGATGATATGGTTTCCACTGATGATGTTTATAATGAAGTGAAAGAAGAAAAGCCAGTTGTTACGAAAAAAGAACCTACAACTTATCAGCAACCAAAAGCGACTCAATCAAAACCTTCTCAATCAACAGTTTCCAACTCAAAATCGAGTTATCAACAAGCTAAACCAAAAGTTCAAGAGAAAAAACCAATTGTACAAAAGCCAGCTCCAGTTGCTCCGCCTAAAAATGTAGAAGTGCAAAGAGTTGATTTTTCAGTATCTAAAACTACTGTAGAAACAGGAGAATCTATCTCATTTAAAGATATGAGTGTGCCAGCTGAAGCTGTAAAAAATCAGGTTTGGGATTGGGGTGATGGTAATACTATGTCTGTAAAAAGAGGCGGTGTTAAATATTCTTACCTTAAGGCTGGTACTTACACTGTGAAATTGTGTTTAAATTATAGTAGTAAGTGTTTAAGTAAGAAAATTACTGTAAAAGAAGCAAAAAAGCCAATCATAGTTGCACCAGTTAAAGAAAAGGTGAAGGAGCCTGTAAAAGAGAAAGTTGAAGAGAAAAAAGTTGTAAAAGTTTCTAAAGTGTCGATAAGTTCAGCATCAAAGACTTTAGTTGGAAAGCCAATTGAAATAAAAGATGAATCATATCCTGCTGAGGCAGTTCAATCAAGAGAATGGTTTATTAATGGTGTGAAATCAAATTTAACTAATAAGAGATTTAGCAAGACATTTGAAAAAGCAGGTACTTACAAAGTTAAATTATGCCTAAATGGAGGATCTTCATATTGTGAAACAAAAACAATAACAGTCGAAGAAAAGCCAAAACCAAAGCCAAAACCTGAGCCAGTAAAAGAAGTTGTTGAAAATAAATCTAGTAAACCTGCAGCTGTAGAAACAGAATTTTTCGCAATGGATGCATCGAGATCAGGATTAAGGTCATCACAAAGATGTCCAGATAGTGATGTAGAGTTTTATCAAGGCGAGGCTGAAATGACATTGGCACCTAAGGTAAGATTGGAATTAATGAATGCTAGAATTTATGGACAAAAAGTAGCATTGGCTAAAGTGACTTTAACCGCTTTAGATGGAAGTTTTACTAGAAAAATTAATAATGTGCAAATTTTACCTGGACCAAGTACTATTGAATTTGGAGATTTTGGAGTAATCCTTCAAGCTGGGAAAAAATATAAATTGAAAATTGAACCTATGTCGGGTTCAGAAGATGTAGCCCTTGAAAATGGGGGTAAGTGTAATACAACATTCGCTTCTGATAATCGACTTGGTGTAACATATAAGGATAATGTGATGACATTATTTGATATTAAATTTGGCTTTGAATAAAGCTGAATTTTTATCTAATACGGATTGAATTATTATAATTCTGTAAACATATTTCCATTTTAATAAGGTTTTATGAATATCTGATTAAATGATAAATGTATGGTATTTAAATATTTATTATTGGATAATTAGTTTGTAGTGTTATTGATTCAATTGGTGCCTAAACCTATACTAACCTAAAAATAATCATAATGAGAAGAACTGTACAAAGTTTGTCTTGTCTAGCTATTTGTTTTCTACTATCTAATACTTTGTTAATCGGACAATGTCCAATGGATCTTACTGCCATATTTGATGGTGATCCTCCAGACCTTGAAGTTTGTTTAAACGATAATGAGCCTGAATTGACTTTCAGAGGGCAAAATGGAAACAATCCTTACTTATTTACTTACAATATTAATGGAGGAGCTGATATTATTTTGGATAGTGATCCGGGAGCACCAAATGTTGAATCTATTGATGTTCCGACTAATGTTGCAGGAGTATTTACCTATAATTTAACTTCAGTTGAAGATGATGATGGATGTGTTGAAGCGGTAACAGGGCAAAGTGTGACTATAACAGTTCACGCTTTACCAGATGTAACAATGCCTATTACCGATGAAACAGAGGATTATTGTGAGGGTGAAACTGCACCAGATATAAGTTTTTCATTGAGTGGTGCAACTCCTTTTTCTGTAACTTATACCATTGATGGAGGAAGTTCAACAACAGTTACTAATGTAACAGACCCATTTACTATTACCGCTCCTGCTGAAGGAGAATATATAATAACAGATGTTACAGACATGAATGGCTGTACTACTGTTAATGGATTTATGAGTAATAGCATTACAGTTGTAGAAAATCCAGCTCCAAATGTAACAGATCCAAATTCAGATGAAACAGTAGAATATTGTGAAGGCGAGTCAGAGCCAACAATTAGTTTTACTCTTAGTGGAACCGGTCCCTTTGATGTTACTTATACTGATGGTACAACAACTTTTACTCCAACAGGAGTGAGTAGCCCTTTTGCAATTGGTAGTGCTGCACCTGGAGTGTATGAAATTACTTCTGTAACAGATGCAAATGACTGCTCAACACCTATGGGCTATACTAGTAATAGTATTACAGTTATTGAAAACCCATTGCCAGACATTACTTTAGGTGTTGATGGTGTGGATATTTGTGCAGACGAAACTACAGCAACTGTTGAAATTTCTAACAGTGAAACAGGAGTTGAATATCAACTACTGCTTGGAGGTTCTCCTTTTGGTAGTGCTGTCACAAGTACAGGTGAAAATCCATTAATGATTTCTTTCGCTGCCCCAGCTTCTGAAACAACCTATACTGTGGAAGCGATGACTCCTGAAGGTTGTACGGCTATATTATCAGATGATGCAGTAATAAGCATTTTCCCTTTACCTGAAGTAACAGATCCTACTTCCAATGAAACGGTAAACTATTGTGAAGGTGATGACGCCCCAACTATAAG
>CAYOIL010000069.1:5719-7740 GCA_964403985.1 uncultured Saprospiraceae bacterium | reverse complement strand
TATACTTTGGATGGTTCACCAACTACTGTTACAAATGTTTTAACAAATACTCTTAATATTTCGAATGCTGCCGAGGGTGCTTATATTGTAACTTCAATTACTGATGGCAATGACTGTTCTACAGCTGGAGGCTACATGAGCGCTAGTATAACTGTTGTTGAAAACCCAACACCAGAAGTTACAATGCCTTCTTCTAATGAAACGATTAATTATTGTGAAGGTGATGCTTTACCAGATGTTGAATTTGTCGTTAGTGGTAGTGGCCCATTTAGTGTAACATATACGATTGATGGAACAAATCCGACAGTTGTAACCAACGTAACAGGTACTTTAACTATTAGTAATGCTGCAGAAGGTGTGTATCTAGTTACTTCAATAACTGATATGAATAACTGTTCAACTCCAGGAGGATTTATGAGTAATAGCATCACAGTTATAGAAGACCCTGCCCCAACACCAACAATAGAAATAACTCCTGATCAAACTAGTTTTTGTGAAGGTGAAGATTTTACCCTTTCGATTAGTGGATTAACTGGAAATTCAAATGACTACAGTTATTCTTGGACATTAGCTGACGGAACTACTTCAAATAATGATTTAGTTGCAGTGCTTGATGCAGAATCAGCTGACGACGGAACATACACCTTAATAGTTACAGATGATGATACTTCATGTTCAACTGAGGTTTCAGTAGACATTGAAATTAATCCATTGCCAGAAGTGCAAACGCAAATAAATTTATATGATGGTAATGGATGGAACTTCGATACAGAAGTTACTGTATGTGAAGGTACTACTTTGCTTGGTTTTGCTGCACACCCAGTAGAAAATGATACATGGTCATGGACTGGGCCAGATGGATTTACTGCTAATACAAGGTCTTTTAATCTAGCAAATGTAACCTTAGCCATGGAAGGAACATATAATGTTACCTATATTGATGCTAATGGATGTATGGATTCAGGATCAATTGAATTAACTGTTAATCCTCTTCCTACTTTGACAGGAATTATCAAAGAGTGTTCTGCTGATTTACTTACATATGATATTGAATTTTCTTCTAATGGAACTGTAACTTCTACAGCGGGCACAGTTTCAGGTAATATGGTGGTAAATATACCAGTAGCTATATTATTGGTGACTCTTACGGCAGAATCATCAGAAGGATGTTTAGTAACTGTTGATGTTGACGCTCCTGATTGTTCATGTGATCCAATTGAAGCTCCTAGTAGTGATGGAGATGAAAGTGTTTGTGTAGGCGAGGATAACCCTATTTTATCTGTAACTATGAATGGGGGGCTTAGTGCAAATTGGTATTTAGAACAACAAAGTGGCGGAGTTCCATTAAATATGGGAGATGATGTTTTAAGTTATATGCCCGTTGTATCCGATCCAGGTATTTATAATTATTGGGTAGAAGGCTTAGACCCTGTTAGTGATTGTGTTAGTAATTCTAGAACTCAAGTTGTTTTTGAAATTTATGATTTACCTACAGTCACTTTGTCACAAGCTGGCCCAGCATGTATTGATGCACCTGCATTTGACTTAACTGGAATTCCCTTAGGAGGAGTATACAGTGGAAATGGTATAACCAATTCAGTAAATGGGACTTTTAATCCGGCTAATGCAGGAGAAGGAATACATACGATAACATATACATATACAGATGCAAATTCATGTGTTAATACAGATACAAAAGATATAGTTGTAAACCCGCTCCCTGTAGTTTCAATTGATAACGAAGATGCTTTATGTGTGAATGATGAACCAATCATTTTACAAGGAAACCCAGCAGGAACTGGTGGCTCCTTCAGCGGAGATGGTATTACAGATGCAAATAATGGAACATTTGATCCTAGTGTTGCTGGAGTCGCAACACATACTATAACTTATACATACTTAGATGCTAATAATTGTACGAATACTGCAACTATTGATATTGAAGTAAATCCATTAGCTGATTTTTCAAATGTTACTGCAACTTGTGCCCCAGATTTAGAAACTTATACAATAAGTTATAC
>CAYOIL010000069.1:4704-5709 GCA_964403985.1 uncultured Saprospiraceae bacterium | reverse complement strand
GAAGGAAATGTTGATTTTGCAAATAATATGATAACGGACATTCCTGCTGAACCAAATGCTACTATTACAATTACAATTACATCCATAGATAATTGCGTATATGAAATTGACTTTACGGCACCGGATTGTGACTGCTTGCCTGTTGAGCCCGCAGAAAGTTGCGGAGATGCAGATATTTGTTTTGGAGAAGACAACCCTGAGTTATGTGTTACAACTAGCGCAAGTAATATAAGTGCTAACTGGTTCAATCAATCAATGGGAGGCTCACCTCTTAATGGAAATGACCCTAGTTTAACTTATACTTCGACACAATCTATGCCTGGAGTTTACACTTTTTTCGTTGAAGCGGTAAACGTTGACAGTGGATGTCCAAGTGAAACTAGAATTCCCATTATATTTACTATAAATGCTTTACCCACACCTCAAATTTCTCCTGATAATGCGTCAATTTGTGAAAACGAATCTGTCGAATTAGATGCAGGTTCATATGAGGAATATTTATGGAACGATAATTCAACAAATCAAACTTTAGAAGTTTCTTTAGAAGGTACTTATGGAGTAATAGTTACGGATATTAACGACTGTACTGGTGCAGACCAAGTAACTGTAGAATCCAATCCTCTTCCTTTCGTTTCAGCTCCATTAAATGACATTGTTGTTGAGTATTGCGAAAATGATACACCGCCGAATATTGAATTTACATTATCTGGGACAGGTCCATTCTCTGCAGAATACTCTTTTAATGGAGGAACCCCTATATCAGGAGATGTAGTAAACGATAAGTTGATAATTACTGCACCAGCACCAGGTGATTATGAAGTTGTAACTGTAAATGATGATGTATGTGGTACTTCTGATGGATATGCAAGTAATATAATTACAGTTGTTGAAAATCCTGAACCTTCATTTAATATTATTAAAAGCCCTGTAAATAATGACATAGTTTGTGAAGGAGAAGATTTCGAGTTAGAAACTGACTTGGTTGGAAATGGCTTTGTATATAAT
>CAYOIL010000069.1:0-4694 GCA_964403985.1 uncultured Saprospiraceae bacterium | reverse complement strand
CTTTAAGTTTTTCTAATGTCACAGATGATGATCATACAGGAACTTATTTTCTTACAGTTACAGACAATACAGCAACAGCTTGTTCTTCAACTGCTTCTTTCGAAGTTAATGTTTCTGTAGTTGAAGGATTTATTAGTACTAACACAACTACAAATGAAATTTGTTTGGGTGAATCTATTACTTTAATTGCAGAAGATGTTCCAGGTGATAATGGAGTAACATGGTTAAATGATATTCCAACTAGCCAAGAAAACGACATCACTGTTGAAGTTTCACCTACTGAGACTACTACTTACAATGCTACATTAAGAAATACAAATGGATGTGAAAGAGAACAAAGTATAACTATTATTGTGAACCCTCTTCCTGATCCAATGATTGAAAGTAATTTAACTTCATATTGCAATGGTGATCCTGTAACACTTTCGACGGAAGAATCTTATTCATCATATGAGTGGAGTACAAATGAATCAAGTGAAGAAATAACTTTCGATGCAAATTCTGCGAATTCTACCTATTTAGTTACTGTAACTGACGAAAATAATTGTACTGAAATCGATGAAATTAATTTAGAAATAAGATTAAATCCTACAGTTGGAATTTCTACAGATGCATTGAATCTTCCTGCCGGTACAACAGCTGCTTTTGAGGCAAAGGACCCTGAAACTGATCCAGATTGTTCAATTTCTAACTATGAATGGTATGTTGATGGAGTATTTCAAGAAACATCACTAACACCTGATTTTTCTTATACTTTTTTAGAAGAAGGAGATATTCAAGTATGTGTTGTTTTAGTAGATAATTGTGATTGTAATTCTCTTCCTATTTGTCAAGATATGGTAATCTTTGAAAACGGTCAATGTTTTGTTAGCTTCAAAGAGCTGGATAACTTATGTTTAGATCAAGAAAGCACATTAGTAGCAAACCCTATTCCAGGGACAAGTGATGGGGCAAACAATCCTACTGAAGGGTATTTTATTGTAGAAGGAACTACTATTGACCAAGATTTCAAAGACGACATGATAGATATTGAAGTCGGAGAACCTGGTCGTCGATTTATAGTAAGAAAAGTTTTATTTAAAGATAAACCTTTTGGAAATGCAGATAAGTTTCTTGATTCTATAATTATTGAATTTAAAAATCCTATTGTATATGAATATCAATTTTATTATGATTTTGGATCTTGTGAAAAAGAATCTGGTGTAAGAGCTGCTCCAGTGCAGTCAACACCTGCTTTTACTGATATTCTATTTGACGACACGGCATGTTTTGGTGAAAGCCCTAGAATAGAATTTTTTCTTCCTGCAAATTTTCAAGACTTTAGATTGGAATACGGGGTGAATGGGGACAATTCCTTTAGTAAGGACTTTAATGGAGGGTCAAATTTCTTGCAATTTCCTCCACAAACTAATCCTAATGTTAATCTTACAATTGATTTAATAAACTTAATAAATTTCAATGATGGGGACGTAATAAGCCCTACTGGCTGCTCTAGTTCTGATATTAATCCATCTAATATTGTAATTGATATTTTACCTGAATTGCAATATACAGTTCAAGACTCTTGTAACGATGAGTTAACTATGGTTCAGTATCAACTTAACTTTGAAGGTGGTACAGGTGACCTTACATTGAATGGAGAAGCAGTTATGGATAATGAATTTGAAACACCATTTTTTGAAAGTGGACAAAGTCAAACATACACGCTTATTGATGAAGGTTGTAACGAAGACAATTCTGAACTAATTACTCTATCAAGTTCGTGTGAAACATGTGTTCCTTTTGAATCATTAGTTGACGTTCAAGAAATTATGGTAGACGGAGACCAAAATGTTTGTGAAAGTGATAAGGTACTTTTTACACTTAGTAAAATGCCTGACATTTCTGATAATCAAATAATTGTGTATGCAGTTTTAAGTGACCCATCTCAGTTCTATGACACAAGTATACTTATTTTGGATAGCATTTCTATAAATCCTATCGAATTTGAATTTGATATCAATAGTGCTCCAGAATTTGTAGTTGGCGAGGAATATTTTATAACAGCATTTGTTTTTACAAAACAAGCTGCAGGTTTTAAAGCTGATCCTTCTTGCCCTGGGTTAAACCCAAAATCAGTGACTTTCTATGAAAATCCTACTGCAGAAATTGAAAACCTGGAAGATGACTTTAATATTTGTATCAATGAATTTGACTTCCAAGTAGGATTAGCCAATGATGTTACTTCAAGTACCTTAAGCTCCAATAATCCAAATGTAAATATTACGTACATTGAAGGAGATACTAGGGCTTTAATTAATGTAGGAGAAATTACTTCTGATCAAGTAACTATTACATTAAATCAATCAAATACCTATAGCACAACAACAGGTTCTTTAACTTGCTCAGACGAAACTGACTTAGTTTTAAATGTTCTTGATAAAGTTGCACCTTCCAAGGATTCAATAATTGCTTGGCCTGGATTTATGTATTCCTTTATTGAAGAAGGTTTATGTTATCAATGGGGATTAAATGATGATATTTTGGCTGGTGAAACGGATCGGTTTTATATAAGAAATGAAGCCTTGGCTGAAGATGATATTTTATGGATTAATGTTTGGGATTGTGATGATGATCTTTTGGAATGTGTATCAACAATTTATTATAATGCGATTGAACCTCCGAAAATTGAAATTGATCCTAATAAAGAAATGGATTTCAATTTATACCCTAACCCAAATAACGGTGAATTCACACTTGCATTGGATGGCCCTGGGATTGGTCAGTTTGAAGCTCATATTTTAAATGCCACAGGTCAAAAAATAAAGTCTATAATATTCACTAAAGATGATATTAAACATACTCAATCTATAGTAATTGATAATGCCGCAAGTGGATTATATATCCTTCAAATTAAAGGACAAAACAGCGAAAGTCAATTAATTAAACTATTGAAATACTAGATTTTTAGGATAGGTTTATTTTAATCTATAGTTTATTAATTATGTATATACGAACTGTTTAAAATGAAAAACAAAAACTGTATTAAATATTATTTATTCATACTTCTATTATTATCTTTTCAAAGTTTAATAGGTCAAGTCAATGTTGGTTCTAATTCAATGAACCTAAACGTTGATAATTCTAATTTTCACGGAGAAAATGAGTTTACAGATAATTGTGATGATAAATTGTTTGCTGAAAATCATTTGTTAAATAATGATCAAGAGGTTTCTTCTAAGAATTTTAATTTTAATTATTTAAATTCTAAGGTTCTTATGCCTACAGCAACACTAACAGTTGATACTGATCAAGCTTGTTTAAACGGCACTGAACCAGTACTTACTTTCACTGGTGCAAATGGTACACCACCTTATACTTTTGTATATACAGTTGATGGTTCGATGCCATCTACAGACCAAATCATGACAAGTGGAACTTCAAGTTCAGTAACGTTAAATCACCCTACTGATGTTGAAGAAGTAACTACTTATCAAATAGTTGAAGTACAAGATGGAAGTGGGACCTCTGCAGCTGTTTTTGACCCACCTATTGATATTATTGTAAATGGCTTACCAGAAGGGTTTATTCAAGTAAATAATGAAGTATCATGTCTAAATGGTGATGAACCAGAAGTTATTTTTAATGGAGAAGGATTTGGTCCTTTTACATTTGTTTACAATATAAATGGTGGAGCTGAAAATACGATATCAACTTCTGGAGGAATGAATGATGTTTCATTACTTCATCCTACAAGTTCGGCTGGAGTGTTTATGTATAACCTTATTTTGATAGAAGATGACAATGGCTGTACTAATGAAATCGACGGTCAAACTATTAGCATATTAATTGAAGAAGGTCCAGGTGCTAGTTTTGATGTTGATAATGCTGATGTATGCCTTAATGATCAAAGCCCAATAATTACCGTTGCAGGAGAAGGAGGAACAAGTCCTTATATTTTCACTTACACTATTAATGGAGGAAGTGAAATTGATTTAGATAGTTCACCGGGAGATCCTAATGTTGAAAAAATAGTTGTGCCTACAGATATGGAAGGAATATTTAACTATAAATTAGTTAAAGTAACTGATGATAATGGATGTGAAACGATTTTAGATTTAGGCTTAACAATTGTTGTAAATCCATTACCGGAAGTAACCATGCCTACTTCAAATGAAACTTATGATTATTGTGAAGGAGACGATGCTCCAGATATAAGCTTCGCTTTCGATGGAGTCTCTCCTTTTGAAATAGCTTATACAGATGGAGTTAATACATTTGTTGCAACTGGAGTAAATAGTCCATACGAAATTAATAACCCAGCTCCTGGAGAATATGTAATCATTTCAGTTATTGATAATAATGGATGCTCAACTCCAAGTGGTTTTATGAGTAATAGCATAACTGTAATTGAAAACCCTTTACCTACTCTGGAATTTTTAAATTCAGAATGTTCAATGGATTTGTCTACCTATGATATTGATTTTAATTCTAATGGAACAGTTACAAGTACTGCAGGAACTGTTTCAGGGAATATGGTAATTGGAATTCCAGCAGGTACAGATGTTATATTAACGGCAACTTCTCCTGAGGATTGTGAAATGATATTAAATATTACAGCCCCTGACTGTAGTTGTGGGACTGGGGGGGATGTAGAGCTGCCTGAAAGTGACGGTGATCAAAGTATATGTGAAGGAGAATCTAATCCTATCTTG
>CAYOIL010000068.1:6452-16131 GCA_964403985.1 uncultured Saprospiraceae bacterium | reverse complement strand
GATAGCTTGTTCGCGGACTTCGTGCTCGAACAATTCGACCGTACTTTTAGTTCGGAGGTGACGAGCTCTACTCTACGGGCGAGAATCATGGCCGTGCTGCGGACTATCGAAAAGGATGATGCTGACGCCACGCTCAAGAAGGCCCATAGCCTCTTGAATGTGGCCAGCGTCAACTACCACGAAAACCCTGGACTCGGCAAGAGGGTGCAGGGCTGGGAGGGAGAGCATGGCAAGAGGGTTCAAGATGCATTTCGCGACTACGTGGGCGCCGACTCGTTGTTGACCTGGGGTGAGACCGCAACGCGAGACGGGAAGAAGGGGATGCTCCCCATCCCGACGGAGCCAAAAGTGCGTTGGGCGGGACAGCAGGCGGTGATGTCTATTGCCTTTGCTTACGAGGCTCTGGTTGAGCACCACGAGGGATTAGCGACGCGAGAGCGAAAGCGAATCATCGGCGGGCGCTCGCTTGCAGAGCGCGCACGGGTGCGCATCCAGGACGCCATGTTCGGCAAAGAAGACCGCGTCTATAGCGACGTGATTGATGATGCGCGTCGGCATAGAGAGACTTTCGGGCGCAACCGGGACTGTGTGCTGGAAATGTATATCTCTTCAGTTATCCTCGATAGCGCATTCCAGCAACACGGCATGGAGGCTTGATAAGCCCGCTGGCTTTCGAGAAGCAGTGACTGAATGGAGGACTGGTATTCCATTCCAAAGAGTCTGGATTGGTGGACCTGACCTGAGTCCACCACTTCTCCCCCATCGCGGCCACTCTGCTCTCGTTCGGGAAACGGGTGTTCACCGGGCCCTGAGGTCAACTTGCGGAGCGAAAGGGCCAGGACTCGGTGCTTCGTTCAAGCTTGCTGGGGGCGGATGCGGGCTAGCGTTCACCGAGGGCTCAACTACCATCGGAGCATCGACCACAGCATTCGAAATAGGAATACTCCGAGCGACCCTATATTGACACTTTGGCTGTCATCTTTGGACCAGGAGGACGAGTTGAACCAAGCAGGCATAGACGTCGTAGATTCGACACCGGCTCCCGTCTCTTGCACCTCAGTAGCACTCTCTATGGACTTCAAATTAGTGCCCCCTATACCCTCAGGAGCAAGTGGGTTCGACGGCAGGCTGTGCACACTATCTGGTGGAGTGCACTCCTCGCTGATGGCCAAACTAAATTCAACCTCGATGTCGCGAGTTGGGTTTAGGACACTCTTTGAGTATTTAGTTCCATATACCTCTATCAGTAATTCGGATGTAGTAGATTCGGAAGTTCCAGTGAGGTATCCGCTCGGAATCCTTCCTTTGCAGGACAGTATGGCCGTCTCTCCTGCGTTCAACGCCTGCATCTGTGAAGCAATGGGTAGCCCGCTCGCGTCGATGAGCTGCGCCTGTAGTTCTGACGTGAAGCCCTCCCCTCTACTGACTTGAACTTGAAGCTGCGCATTGATGCCACCACGCGCAGAGACAAACATGTCCCTATGGTGGCTGAGACCCAATATCATACTGATATCAACAAAGCCTTCTTGTTTTTCATGGGCACGGGCAGACAATATCTCCAAGCTCCCCTTGTACCTTTCTTTTATGCCCGCTGTCATTCCGATGAGCACAAGGAGCAGCAGGGTCCAGTTGAACACACGGCCGATTTCACCGTTTATAGGCGCCAGTCCGTAGCTCCCCTCCATGAAGAATGACGCTCTTGCGGTATAGTACGCGCTGGCTATCAAGACGACGGCGAACGCTCCGAATGTCATTGGACTTGGAGCCCCTCCCTGATACAATGCAATAGGGAATGAGATTGCCAGTCCAGCGTATACCAGCAGTGGTGACAGGTAATACATCCGCACAGTCATATCGATTCGGCTGCGAGATATTGCAGCGATGACGGCTATTGGCAGAAAGAATGTCAGAGCCATCCCAATGCTTGCTGAACGCGGGAGGCCAATTGGTACGCCCTCACTGCTGGGACGTATGAGTAGACAGAAGAGCAGCAGATTCACGAGGGAGTGCACCATCGGACACCGCTGCTCTGCTGCCGCGGCAGGAGCTTGTTTCAGTACCGCCGAGAAAACGTGGAGGTGCGTTCGGAGGAATCCAAGGATTCCATCAGCGATTGACGTGGCCCACTTCTCGAGCTTGGATTCATTCACGCTGATAGAGCCTATGTTAAAGGCTAGCGGTTACCTCAAGAGTGCCGTCGACACATGATTCGAAAGGCAGCCTTATGAGTTCCTGGGGTTGGGTACGGTAACACCCGAGCCGCAGACAGCCAAGCCCTACTTGTCGATGATGAATATGTGGCTGCACAATTCTAGCTTACCTTTGTAACGCTTCTCGTCGACAGGGAATGAACATGCCTTGCCTTCGGTGCCACTATCGCACTTGCCAGGTATTTCCGCAACACTTCCGAAATCTGGTGGTGCTGGCGCAGCACACCAGCATTGGCACTGCCAGCTACCGTTGGATGCGAGCGTTTCTTCGAGCGCTTGAAGTTCACCCAGCTCGAGTCCTTCGAAGCTAAAGCCCTCAGCTGCGACATTTGCTGCTACTAGGGTTGCAAGGCCGACGGCCCACGTCGTGATTGTCTTGTTCATCGTTCTCTCCTTCGTTGTCGTTCGTTGATGTCTCCGTTGTTATGGAGCGAGGAGTTGCGAACGTGACATGGTTCCTGAGCATCCTAGAGTTGACTCGGAACGAACCTTCGGAAGCGGTTCATGGCGTAGACCGATACGACGGCAACCAGAGCCAGAGCAAGCTGTGCTCTGTAGATGTGGCCCATCGAGGAGAATCGCCCAGGCCGCACGAGCTCAAAGACGGTGTGAGAGACCATCTGTGTAGTCAAGGCAAGTGACCCACAGACTGCAACGAGAAGGAGCATTCCGCTGAAGGCGGCGCCAAGCTCTGCCCAACGCACGCGAGGCGCGCGAAGTCGACGGCGTTTGTGTTGGCTCTTGCGAGGAACGACTGTCTCGTCATCCTGCTCATCCTCCTGGAGCTCATCCACACCTTGAGGGTCTGTAGCATGGGGGCTCGCCGAAGGCCTGCTTTCTTCTTGTTGTCCTGCGGCGGCCTCACCACCAAGAATGAGGTGGCGTGCTCTACGTCCCAGGTGCTCTTCGGCTAACCCGCGAACCGCCCGACGGTAGACGTCTGAGCAGTAGGCAATCTGCTCGTCAGTCGGCTCGTCTCCCGCTTCCTGCTTGAGCCGGTCGTGAGCTGAGATGGTGTCGAGCAACTCCCCTACCGTGATATCTACGTCAGCCAAGAGCTCGGGACCGTGCTCGCTGATGCATCTCTCGAGCGGCGCTCCAGCATCCCTCCCGATAGCCTGCTCGAGTGTGAACCCGAGAAGCCGATGCAGCTTGTAAAGCGTGGACTCGTCACCGGCCTGCAGCTCACTCAGCGGCGCTGTTCGTCTTGGAAGTTCCATCACAGAACGTTGTGGCGCCGCGAGGCTCGCCCTTTCGGTTGCTCGTCATCGGGCGGAAACGGGTCAGAAGCTCCATCGTTCGAAGAGGCTCCTGCTGGAGGGTCGAGACCAAGCCTCTCCCAATCGCCCTCAGTCCAAACGCTTCGCTTGACGGCACGCCGAACGAAGACCTTGCCCTTCTTGTCTCCGCAGAAGTGTTTGTCGATGAAGCGCGGGGAGACGTGCTTGGGCCACGGTGGCTGCCCCTGGACAAGGAAGATGCCCCTGAACCCATCTTCAAGAGTGGCCTTTGGCCAACTCTGCATCTGCGAGCCGTTGAAGTTCTTCTTCGTGCGCTGCTGGAACTCCCAATCTTCCTTGCTCCCTTTGCGCGAGAACTTCGCCTCCCATACGTCGCTGTCTCCAAGCTGCTCCTCCACCCAGCGTCGTGCTGAGCCTCCCTCGAGGCGTAAGAAGGAACGGTTGCCGCACTGGCCCAGAATGTCCTCAGACGCCTCACGCTTGTAGGTCTCGTACAGGCCGTTGATGTCTTGGAAGGAGAGCACGACCCGAGCGCCATGACTTCGCCCTTCATCCATCAACGCCCGAAGTTCAGGAAGCTTGCCTGCTGTAGCGAGCTCGTCGATGAAGAACCAGATTCGCTGGTCGCTCGTCGCTTCGCGGCTGAGCACCTCTTCAAAGGCACGCGTGAACAAGAGACGATTGAACGGTTCAAGAACGGCCTTGAACTTGTCGTGCTTGGAAATGAACAGCACCCGTGGGTCCTCAAAGGACAGACACTCTTGCACCGAAAACGAATCGCGCTTCGAGCTTGGGGTGAAGGCTCCATCGACCACACGGAACTCTTGTAGTACGGAGCTCAACGTTACGAAGACATCGTCGGATGATGGACGCCGCTCCCCTCTCTCTCCTGATTCGGCAAAGAAGTTCTCCACCGCCTAGGCCCCCTCATCAGTCACCGACAGCAGTGCGGAGAGGCGAGCTTTCGTGGAGCACCCTTCAACCAAGTCGCGCAATGTCCACTCCGTCCCCAGACGCTCTTGAAGGGCTGTTACGACTGCGAATAGAAACGTGCGTGCGCCGTCAGTGAAAAACCGGTCCTTCTCGCTGACGCGAGGGATGAGGGTCGCAGCCAGCTGCGTCGCGTGAACAGTGTCCGAGTAGTCTCGACCTATGGCCCAGTGAGAGCTCCGTGTATCCATCGGATTGGACAGCACGAGTGGGCTCTCCCCGAACGAGAAGCAGCGAAGCTCGGGGTAGAAGGACTGCTTCGGGTCGTAGACGATTGCTGGGTGTCGGAGCCCATCACGGCTCTCGAGGGCTCGCCGAAGGAGCATTGAGAGAGAAACGGTCTTGCCGCTGCCGGAGCTTCCCATGAGCAAGTAGTGCGTGTTCTCGAGCAGCTTCCCTGCGAACTCGAGACCGCCCCATGGGAGCTCTGGCTTGCGTTGGAAACCAAACATCAGCGTGTGCGAATCTGGTCGTCGCTTACGGGGTGCGAGCCAGTCCTGTCCGCCTTTGGCTGGCCCGGCAGGCGAACGAAGGTTTGGACGAACTTTCCGACCCCCCAAGAAATACCACCGAGCGCGCTGAGCCCCATGCACTGTGCGGTAGCGGCGGCTGCGAGGCAGACGGGCGGGAAGTCAGGGTCACCAACACTGAATCCAGCGGCCCAGAAGGCTGAGGCAGCGAACATCATGAGACCACCAACCAAGGCGACATGAACGAAGACGTACCAGGAGAAGTGCCACTGCGTGATATGTCCCCTGCGAATACTAGCCCAAACGGACCAGAACGTACCGATGCCTGCGAAGGCAACCAACAGAGGCTCGACACGAAGCCACCAGTGCATCCAACCGGTTGCAATGCCTTGGTCTTGCAGGCCATTCGTCGTTACTGGAACTGAGTGGCCGTATCCTGTTCCCAATGCGAACGAGCCCGCAAGTAGACCTAAAAGCAACGATACGAATAGGGCCTGCCACGGGCGCTCGGGGAGAAGCTGTGTGGGGGCAGCTTGTGTTCTCATCGTGACGGCGCAACCTGCGCATGCCTGCGCTTGGAAGGAGCGGGTTGAGGTGGATTTTCCCGGGCTGCGTGCTGACCGCGATAGCTGCGAACTTCTGGCAATGCATCTTTCAAGGCATGCACCTCGAGCGTCTCGCTGGAGAGCTCGGCGAGTGCGGCTGGAGGTGTGGCTTCGTCGACGAGTGCGATGAGGTTGGAAGACCAGAGAGCGGGCAGTGTGCGTGCATGCACAGCGTATCCCAGCTCAACGAACTGAAGGTCTACCGTTGAGAGCGTGGCGTAGCGGGTTGTTGGGACTCTGGCCCACCCACGCCTGCTCCGCTCTTCCAGCCTCACGCGCACGACGGTCTCGGTGAACGGGCCGAAAGTAGTTCGAGTCTCCACCGATTCGATGACACCAAATTCGCCTGCACGGATTCCTCTCCCCTTATGGCCGCGCGCGAATCGAATACGGTCACCTCGACGAAATTCGAGGTCACCTACACGGAGTGCGCGGCCTGAGCGACGAACGCGTTGTTGCGCGAGCGCATTGAGGTGTCGCACTTGTTCGCCGTCGAACGCTACGAGCGTTGTGCCAGCGTTTCGAGACCAGGAGAGACAAGCCGCTTGGGATGCCTGCTCCGTGGTTGGGTGGTACACAAGTTCCCTCTCGTTGCTGTAGAGGTCGAGTCCTGTCTGAAGGTCGCCAGTGGCGAGGTGCTCGGCTGACATCGCGCGGGCAGGCTCTCGTTTTGGAGCGAAAGCTCCAAGCAGGGAGTCGTGAGCGGAGCGAGCGGGAGCGTAGAGAATCGCTTGACGGCGCTTGCACAGCTCAACGAGCTCGACAAGCTGACTTGACTTGTACCGAGCTGGGTATGGGAGCAGCACTGCGCTACCCGATTTGATGTGCTGGGCATCGGCTCGATAGGTCATCCTGCGGGTTGCAGCGCGCGTGAGCTGGTGCGTCACATGCTTGATGGCCTGTAGGCCTCCGGATTCACGGCGAAAGACCGTCGATATCGACTCGAATGCGACTCCCGTTGCATTCGACATCGCCGTTGCACGCTCTGCACTCGAACTCACACCAACCACCTTTGAGACTTGCCGCCCGGAGTCTCGTTGAACGGCACGGTGGAGACCTTCAAGCAAAGTCGTTCGAGGCGTCGATTCAAGAAGGCGAACGCACCCAGGAGAACTCTCGCGCAGTGCGGCAACGCGGCCCAAGAGCTCGTGATTGCCCGTCAGGCGATAGCCTTGAGGGTTCGTCTTGGGAGTGGCTTGACAGAGGCGCTCCACTGCTTTTCCTAGCCTCACAAGGAGCTGCGAGACATCTCGCCCGCTCGTCAGAAGGCGTGATGCCATCTGATGCACAGCGTCTGCGAATGTGAAGCGCCACGTGAGCGCCTGAGCTTCATTGAGAGCTGCCACCATGACCCCCTCAACGGGTGCAGCGGCTCGAGGTACCCTCAGGTTCTTCTGCTCCAGCAGGTCCTCGGGTTGAACGAAGTGATGCTCGTGTGCTTCAGCCCTCCACAGTGAATGCAGGTCGCCGCTGCGTCCTCGAGGTTTAGCTGAACGTGACAGAAGCGCTGCCCGAGCCGCTGCTGCCGCATCCAGCGGAGCCAATGACTCTTCGAGTCGGGCGAGGACTTGAGCACGACGTTTCGAAAAGACCGCTCGCAGACTAGCGGGAACATCTACAAGCTCGAATGAGCAAGAAGCACCAATGACGCGAGGAGCGACACGTAGCCCCATCCGCGAGAGTTCTGTGGCGAGTTGTAGGCGGTACAAAGAGCCTGCTGCCAGCTTGTGTCGATAGAAATCGATGCTCTTGAGTGCGCCCCAGCTCGTGTCGGAGGAGCGATACCCCCCATTCAAAATCAGCAAATGCGTATGGAGCTGTGGGTCAAGCGCTCGTGAAACGCCATGGTCAAATGCAGCTGCCACCAACCTCGCCTTTTCAATCCGTGCTCCGCCTTTACCTCGACGCGATACAGCTGCGTGAAGCTCGATGTACTCGAGCGCCGCGCTCACTGCACGTCGATGAGCATCCTCAATGAGGCACCGCTGTCTCGGGTCTTTGAGCACGCCCCATAGTGTTGAGACGCTCTTTGGAGCGCTAAACGTCAAGTCCCACCCCGGCTGCCGAGTGCCAGAGGGCCCTGGCGCAACTAGACGCTGGTCTGTGCGAGGGTGTTGACCTCGCATGAGCGCGCTGAGCTCATTGTGTGTGACTTGGGTGTCAGAGCGAAGCCCAAGGTAGGGCGCTCCTGAACCAAGCCAGCGGCCAGCCGCCTCTCCACCACCAAGGTAGTAAGCCTCCACACCCTGATTGAGGTAGTAGCTTTCCTGACCGAGCCTCAGCGCCGCGATACTCAGCATGGCGGGCGTTCACTCTCGAGAAAGCTGCGCTCTTGCCTTGGAAAATACTGGTCTAGAAACTCGGTCGCCTTCTTCGCTTCAGAGGCATCTTCGATGAGGGCTCCAAGAAGCGCTCGGAGCGTGAGCCCTAGGTCTGCTCGAAGAGCATCGAGCTTGGATTCGACCCCCTCGACTCGTTCATTGAGCTCGGTATCCGAACGCACGCCCTCCGGCCCTGCCTCCTGCTCGAGCTGCTCTATAAGAAGCCGCTGCGCAAGCCACGTCTTAGTCGGCTCACCCTTGGGCATCTCAAGCCTGATGTGCTCAAGACGCTCGAGGAGTCGAGCGTGCAGGGCGTCGGGAATCCGAATCGTGATGGAATGAGAGGCCATGGCAGGTTGCAAGCGATTGTAAGTCAGGTCTCTACGGCCAGCTACAGCCGACAGGGTGACCTCACGCAAGTGTGCCTGCAAGCTGCGCAAGCCACCGAAGAGGAAGGATTTACGGCCTATCGATGGCACCCTCTGCCCACACCAGGGGTGCATCAGGTGTGTGTGTGTGTGTGTGTGTGTGTGTGTGTGTGTGTGTCCACTTTCCTCTGTCAGGGCCTGCACGTAGGCCAAACGCCGCCCGAGCCGCTCTCGGCATGAATGGAACAGATTCCATGCATGGAATCGCGCGGATGATGCGTACTGGACACGGCCCCACATCACCTGACCCCTGTGCACCATGACACTCCCAGACTTTGCTCGCCGTTTGAAGTTCACGATGCTTCTGTGCCTTCTGGTGGCTTGGGCAGCCCCAGCCTCCGGATTCTCTACCCAAGATAACTCCACTTGGAGCGTTGAGTCCTACGACAGCCTCGTTGACAGTGCCGAGAGCCTCCACCAACAAGTTGGTGAGCTTAGAAAGGGACTTCTAGGTCTACTCGACGAGAAGCAAATGCAGCCCATCGCGAGCGCGGATGAAGCAACTTCGCAGCTGGTGGAGCTTCTAACACTGCACCGTCGCGTGGACAATGGACAGGTCCACCCTCCCAAGGGCTCGATGCTCCAAGTCTCGAGAATTTTTGGGCAGGCCAACGCCTGTATCAGCTCTGCGCGCTCAATGGAGGTGCTCTACGCGACCGGTCTGCGCCACTGGAGTGGTCCTGCTCCAAGTGAGGACGATGAGGCACTGAAGAAGAGCTTTCACCGTGTGGGACGCAAGGACCTCGACGGTCTAAGCGCTCAGCTTTCCTCGACAGCAGGTGATGTTCTTTCCAGAGCCGCCCAGGAGGCCTTCGAGGAAGCATTCAAGGGAGAGTTGATTGCTCAGCTAGCCGCTAATTGCCAGTTCTCGGTACGAGTCGCAAGCATGAAGCCTGCCTCCGTCACCGAGAGAGCTACTAGCCCTTCTGGCGTCGTCGTTGAGTTCGCCAAAGCGGCCGCACGCGAAGCACTCAGCTCGTGCAGTGACCTCATGCTCGATATTGCCTGCGACTTTTGCACGGCGCGTACCTTGGAGGTTGAAGTCGTCCCAATCATCTTCAAGGCGGTTGCTCGCTTCACTGTCAGGGTCCTAGTCACCACGGCCAAAGAACATCGTCAAGCCCTTGACGCTGCCCCGGTATCCGACATCGAGCGTCTGATGGCCTCGCTCGACCTTGTCTCACAACTACTAACGAGCTTCACTGCCGATGACCGCCGCAACTTCATGGACCAGGTCACCGACTGCGATAGCCTCGGCGAGCAGGCCCTGAATCGTCATGCGTGGGCTGCACTGTTCCTGGCTGCAAGCACGTCGCAGGAATCTCGCTCTGTCTGGTCCGCAGAGCTCTCTATCGCCTCCGGAGATATCAACATGGTCGCGCCGATGCGCTCAGCCAAGGAAGCTATCGAGTGG
>CAYOIL010000068.1:5127-6442 GCA_964403985.1 uncultured Saprospiraceae bacterium | reverse complement strand
GAGTGGCTTCAGGCCAGAGCGCAAGGCGTTTCGGACGCGACCGATTCGTTTCAATCGATGAACGGTCTCCTTCAACCGGGGATTCATGGATACCTGCTGTCGAATCCACATCTTCCATTCATGATTCCTGACGCTGCAATGGCCGTGAAGGTAGTCACTCCCGTGTACAGAATGGCGCCGTTGCTGCTTGGGCGTTGACCTATCTCGATGGCCTGCGCCCCTTCTGGACCTTGACGCGTTGAGCCGCGGCGGAAGCTTGGAGCTTCTGAGCCGTGGCTCTTCGGTCCTTCTTGTAGCCCTGCTGCCACTCCTGGCGAGAGCGGCCATTGATGTGTGTGACCGCCTTGTTGGCGAGCAGAATCTGGAGCGCCTTCTTCTCGAATTGCGGGTGCATCTGTGCCCCACCAGCTGAGCGAACCTCAATGCGTCCGGTAGCGTTTCGAGCGAAGCTAAGAGCATGCGATTGGTCACTTCGGAACTCGCGGTGGTACTTGAGCGATGCTTTGCGCAGGGCTGCGACGTTCCCTTCACTCGCTTCTTGGACCGCCTTGAAGCAGAGACTCTCGGATTGCTCGCGGAGCCCACGAAGCTTGCGACAGTCAAGGCCATCGATGGAGGTGACCTGCCCCTCGCCGAGGATGTGGTCGAGCTCGACTGCTCGTGATGTCTTCGCCCTGGGAACCTCGTGGAGGAAGGAAGTCAGTGAGCCCCTGAGCGTGCTGACGTAGGTTGCAGACGCGATATCGCCGAGGAGCATACCGACGGGCTTGCCGAACTCCTTGAGGGTGCGGCTTGAGCTCTGACCGCCTTTGGTGAAGTCGAGTGGCACCAGCCCGTGCTCCTTGCAGTAGCGGAGCAGGACATCTTGGGCGTCTCCATGAATGCCTGCCCTCTTCAGGTTCCCATAGACGACGCCACGCCCTCGGGGAACGTCGTAGTTGCTCTCATCTGAGAGTTGAGTGAGTGATTGGCGCGCAGTGAGCCTGTGTGCGAACGCCCTGGTGTCCGTCTTGTCCTCCTCAGGCAGCCTCTTGTTGGTGTAGTTGAACCCCTCCCGAGCTTCATCTGATTGAACAAATGCTTGCTCAAGAGACTCCATGCGAACTCTCGGCTCGTCGGGCATGGGGCAGTTGGTTCCTCGAGTGCCGCCACTCAAGTCAACTGATGACAAGGGTGTGAACGAATCCTTTTACCGACATCTGCTTGAGAGCTCGCTCGAGCATCTCAGGCACCTCCTGGCACTCAGACGTCGTCAGGTGTTGACCATCGGACCACTTGGGGTGCTTTGGCCAGTAGACATCGAGCCCAGAGCGGT
>CAYOIL010000068.1:0-5117 GCA_964403985.1 uncultured Saprospiraceae bacterium | reverse complement strand
CGAACTCAATCCGGCTCGAATCAGCGGCATGAAAAGGCATCTCATGAGGCCAGCTCGAGAAGACGATGGCAGCGCCATCATCGCGCTCGTAGCGCCCAGGGCTAACGAGCCTGAAGTCGTGTATCGAAGAGTCGCCCATTGGTGTGACCCTGTCATGGCCAGAAGGCCTTGGCAAGTCGCGAAGAGGCCGCCCCCTTGAGGAGCGGCCCGGTTTGTCGTTCAAACGCTTCATGACGCAAGCTCTCGGCAACGAGTGAACGCGAGGCGCAGCGCTTCGGATGCAACCAGAAGGTCGATGCCGGAGAAGGAGTCGGCGCTCTGTAGGTCACCGTCCTTGTCTTTGTACGTTCGACTGAGAGTCACGCTGTGAAAGCTCCCGTTGTCGCCCTTGTTCTTCCAGATAGCTGCTTCGATGCGCCCGATGCGGACTCTGTCGATTGGCTCGTTGTTCGTCTTGGTTTCCATATGCTTCTCCTTGATAGGTTTCAGTTGATGCGACCTGCCACAGACGGCGGGATGCCCAGCCTCAAGGAGGAACGCACACGGCGCAGACGCGGAGTAGTCCTTGAAGTTGGGCAGGGGCCCGCTGTCACGGCTCAAGTAGCGAAGCTGAAGGCTGTCAAAGGAGCGGGCTAGGAAGAGACCTGTTGACGAACAACGCTCATCCTCGGATGCAACGGCGCGTTGCCCGCTCATCTGGCTCAAGTGCTCAATGGCTCTTGAATCTCCTCACGGCTTGAATCCCTTGGGGTACTTAGACGCCAGGTAGGCAGAGAGCCCGCCCTTCATCCAAGACCGAATCGAGTCATGCGACGCAAGCGGTGCGTCCACCGTGAACATCCGACCAAAGCTCTCAGTGGAGACGTGCTTGCTCTCCGGTGACTTGGCTAGCTCGGCAAGAAAGGCATCGAACTTCGTCTGGTTCGAAAAAGAAAGCACCAGGGTGCCGGTATCAAGGGTTTGAACGACGGTGGCGCTCGAACCAGCTCGCTGGGCAACGTTCTGGACGTAGTCGTCGAGGACGCTTTGGCCCGCCAAGCATCGAATCTGGAAGTCTCGTCGGATTGGTGCCCGCTTGTCTTTGTTCGAACTCCCTTTGTCCTTCTCGCGACGGCTCCTCGCCTTCTTTTGCTTGAACAGCTCGTGGCGAAATTCCTTCTCAAGAAAGGCGCGCAAGCCGTCGGGGGCCCATGAAGGACGCAACCCTTCGCGCTCGCCGGAAAGGTGAAGTTCAGAAAGCCCCCAGAGTTCCTCGAGCGTCACACCACGAGGCTTCGAGATGGCTTGCTGCTCCACCATGTGCTTCATGAATCCACGAAAGTTGGTAGCTGCTTCGAAGCGAATGGCCTCTCCCCCATCGAGAGACTCCGCGCCATCGAAGCGCCGTGCAAGCTTCTCAACTCTCCCCCATCGAATGCTGCTAGTGCCTGGCTTTTTCGCAAGAATCCCACGGTGCTTTGCCGCTTCCGCCTCACGCTCCAGCTCCGCTTGCTCGAAAGCCTCCTGTGCTGCATCGAAGCACTCCTCAAGGTTATCCCGCGTGTAGACGTCTATGCCTTGAGGCGCCCAAGGGTGATTCGACTTCACGTCTCCGTAGTCATCGACGGCAGCTGTGAACTCATCGAGGGTGTAGGAGCGACCGAGCTCAGATGCCGTGAACTGCCGGACAAACTCATCGTAGTCCTGCTGAGAGCTAAACAAGACGAATGGTGGAGACTTCTCATCAAAGGGGAAGGTGTGGGGCCATTCCAAATTCGCCAGCGAAGAGTCTCTGACGAACTCCTCGAGCGCGCTCCAGAGCTCCGGCGAACCGAGCGGGTACTGCTGCGCGACTGCTGTGCCCCATCCCCTGCGCTCCAGCTTCGCTTGGTACTCAAGCTCCTTTCGACTTGGGTAGTGCTCTCGCAGGTAGGCCTCAATTGTCGCCTTCGGCGAGCCTTGGTCTGCTCCAATCCACTCTGGGAGACGCTCGGGGCGGACGTTCCCAGCGCTTAGCGCGTCAGAAGCTCGTCTGTTGTTTCCCCGGGCGATGGGTTCCACGCTACGCAGGCAGCCAAGCGCACCATCCACCCCCCCACTGACCGGGGTAGCTCGAGCGAACTTCTCAAGCTCCTCGACAGAACTCAACTTGAGCATCTCCGACTTAGACGCCGGTTGGTCGAGGAACTGTTGCATCTGCGTTCTCTTGGGAGCGCCTCCAGTGAACGACCCATACCAACTTCGACCGAGGTCGTTCTCGACATCGAGCCACAGCCGCACTGCAACCACCGTGTAATCGTTGCGCTCGGCTTCGTCGGTCGCACGTCGCTGCGCACGTATCCGCTCAAGCTCACCTGAGATGCCGCCAGCAGCGAGCCAAGATGGCTCAGGTCCAGTAGCGTCAACAAGCCCGGCAGCTTGGGCGGTATCGCTGTTCACCATATCGAGCAGTAGCTCCACCAGCCTTCGAAGCTCGAGCTCACTGGAAAGCTCGAACTCAACCCCCTGTTCAGATTCACCGGCACCCTCTCGTACCCCGTGCTCACGTAGCTGCTCTACAAGGAGTTGTCCTGAACGCTGGAGCCGTGGGGCATTGGTTGAGATGAAGACCGTGAGCACGTCCGTGGAGGGTTCATCCATCTCTTCGACAAGCTCGCCATTCCAGGCGAGCTCGAACGCGGCGTCAAAGCCCCCTGACTCGACCATCCACGGAGGTGCGCTACCCTCCATCGACAGCAGCTGGGCCACTCTATGACGCTTCCCCTCGGTGAGCCGTGCAGCGTCAACAGCACGCTGGAAGGCCGCCTCCTGAGAGGTCTCAAAGAGCGTATCGCCTGCATGCGTTTCAACTCCAGGAAGTGCCAGCTCGTGGGCGATGGCTGAGGCGATGGCATCTGCCGGAACTGACAGTCTTGAAGTCTTGACTCGAATGAACGAACGCCTTTCGAACTGCCTCGTTGCGTACTCGGCGAAACCGCCCGCTCTGGCAACGGTTTCAGCCGGAGGACTCAGCGTGACAAGGCTTGCCACTAGCTCAATGCCCTCATCTCCGGCTCTGATGGATGAGTAGAGCTGCAAGAGTTCAAGCAGCTCGTTGAAGGAGCCTTCGGTGAACCCTGAGTACCGCAACCGCTCTGGTGAGTGAACCGGAACGAGCCCGAGCTTCTCGATTGCAGCCTGAATGTGCTCAAGGGCTTCAGACTGTGCGGGGTCACTCGTGCGCCGTGGGACCTCAAGCACCATCTGCTCGAACGTCACCAATTGGTGAACGAGGTTTGGCTCGACAGCTGTCGATGCGCCAGGCTCCATCTCCGCTCTTTGCAGAGGGGTCGTGCCTTGCTCAGCTCCAGCAGCACCACCACTACGCCGTCCAGTTCCAGGATAGTCCGACCACGGCCAAATCGCGCCCGCAAGTGCGAGTGCAGCCGTAGCAACGATGTCCGCCTTCCTGAAGGTTCCTAATCTCATGACCTACTCTCCGCCAACTTCGCTCTCCTCGGCACCAGAGCTGGCAGCATCCATTCCAGCCTGAACCTCATCGAACATGCTAAGCTGCATGACCGCGTCAATTTGCAAGTGGCCGATGACCTTGCGGTCCGCACGAAACAAGCTTCCACTCGTCAAGAAGAGGCTCGATGGCCGTCACAAGAGCATAGAGCAGCTGAGGTAGTCTAGCCTGTGAAGTGTCGCGTCGAGCCCCTCCGATAGGCCCGAAGTCAGAATCGGCCTGAAGCGCGAGCGGCTACGCCCCCCCCACCACCGCCATCGACGGATGACGCTAGCCGTTGAGCCGATGGGGAATGACTTGCTAGCGAGACCGCCGATTTGGAATCGCTCGCAGCGCTTCACGGATGGCCTGCTGCCACTCATCCTCGTGAAGCGCCAACTCCTCGGCGTTCCCGTTAGCTGGTCTTGCTCGAGGCGGACTCTTCTCGACGGCCTTTCGAATCTCGTCCTCCTGCTCGAGTGCGATTCGCACCAGGGCTCGACCGATGATGTTGTTGCTCAGCTTGTGGCCAGCTGCACGGCCCAAACCGAAGACCATCGCGTTGAAGTCAGCGAACTCATCGTCGATACACTCGATTCGAATGGCCGGGAGTCGCCCACCTTCTCGAGTCGAGCGAGGAGCGGACTTTGCTGCCTCCTTCTTGGGGGCCCTCTTCGCAGCACTAGCCTTGGCCAAGGGTGCCTCTGCCTTTGGGGTCGAGCCTGACTCCACCGGCTTAGGTGCTGCAGCAGGCTTGAGTTCGACCACTGGCTCAGGCGCAGCAGGCGTCTGTGTGCTGGAACCTACCCCCTCCCCCACCGGTTGAGTTGGGACCTCCGTTTTCTCCGCAGGTGGTGCAACTTTGGGCTCCTTAGAGGCAATGGCAGCGTCACGCTTGAAGACGTTGCCGATGGCGCTGTAGCCGCCCTGCTCGAACTTCTTCTTAACCATTTGCGACCTCCTTCACCTCCGGCTCGCCCTGAGGAGCACTGGGAATCGAAGCTGATGGCTGCGGAGTCAGCTCCACACCTCTGGAGCGCTTGATTCGCGCCTCCATCTCGCGAGCCACAGCACGGTATTGCTCGCAGATGGTGTGAGCTGGCTCGTACTGGAAGAGCGTCTGGTGCATGCCCTGGGACTCGCTCATGGCAACACCCAGGCTGATGTCGGCATCGAACTTGAGCGACTTGCCGTCCTCATCCTGGAGCTGGTCCACCTCCCCCACCAAGTGGCGAGCGAAGCGAGTCATGGGCCGCTTGATGCTGCTCATCAGGATGCCGAGCACCTTCACGTCAAAGCCGTGCTCTCTGGCCTCCTCGATGTCCTTCCAGGTCCTAACCAGATACTGAACCGCGGCGTCCTCCGGGATGGTGCACAGAACGACGTAGTCTGCGACTCTCATCGAGGGCACCGTGGTCGGTGCGACCCGAGGTGGGAAGTCGATGAAGATGTAGTCGTAGTGCCCGCGCACAGCCTCGATGGGCTTGAGCAGCATGTCCGACTGAGTGATGTACTTGTTCTCAGTGAGCCAGGAATCGAGCCCTTCGAGCTTCTCCGAGCCTGGGATGAGGTCGATGCCGTCGGGTAGCACGACTCCCTCGTCCCCACCGTTGGAGAGGATGCAGGCCTCGGCGTCGCCCGAGCCAGTGAT
>CAYOIL010000067.1:0-16155 GCA_964403985.1 uncultured Saprospiraceae bacterium | reverse complement strand
GAGCAACAGTTGCTATGGGTTCTCCAGAAATGGTTGATGAAATGAAAAGTTTCGTAGAAAGATATACACTACCTCCTTTAACGAAGCAACAGGAAAAGAAGAATGAGTTAGAAAAGAAAAAGTAGTGCTTTGACGAAAGTCAAATTCATGTAAGTAGGCCAGGGAACTTCGTCAAAAGTACCTTGGCTTTTTTATGAGTTAGAAAAAATATAAACTAATTCCTGACTTATAAAAAACAAAGTAGTATAGCTATAACGCTCAGGTATAATGATGCGCTCCCTTGATTAGAAATAAAATGAAAATAATTTTATAAACTATTGATTTGTTTATAGTTGATTAGTTACCACCTGTTTCAAATGGATTGTTTTTCGCTTTCTTTTTATCCGCACTTGATTCGGTTGGAGGAGCTTTTTCAACTGTCTTGTTTTTGAAATCTCCATTTTTCCAAGCCTTTATAAATTGTCTCCAAGCTAAAGGATCAAATATTCTTTGAGGCTTGAACTGACCTGAATATCGGAACCCAGATGCTTGTTGTCCTATAGCTAAGCGACTAGCTTCAGTTCCATCTGGTCTTAGATTTTCTCTTAATTCTGCAATTTTATCTTCAGATAAGTTTTCTTTGATTGCTTCCCTCTCTATGTCACTGACATCCATCGCCAAAAACTCAATTTCGAAATGCTTCTTACTAGGCCATGGGAAAATAACTGTTTCAGGAAGTAAAATGGTATCTTGACTCATTATTTGAACTATCGAATATAAGTTCTTAGATAAGGTGTCAGGTATCTCATATTCAACAGTTTTATATCCTATTCTTGAAAATGTTATCGTCTCACCTTTTATTGCTGCAAAAGAAAAGAATCCTTCTTGATCCGAAACAGCACCTCTTCTAGTTCCTTTAACAGCTACATTAGTGTAAGCTAATGGAATCATATCACCCGTTCCATCAGTAGTGATTACAGCTCCTGAAAACTGAATTACTTCAGATTCATCAATTGGCATAACTTGGGCAAACATACCTGCAGTTAAAAGACAAAAGAAGAATATATATATAATCTTATTTTTCATAAATTGTATCTTTCACTAAACGAACGTCACTAAATTACATTAGTTCTATCCCTATAACAAATTTTAACATCAACTTAACCAAAAATGTTTGATGGCTGACTCTGCTAACTAATTATAGAGAGTATTGATTCATATTTAATGATTCAATGGATTACAACTCCTTTCTTTTCACCACCTAAATATTCTCAGTATAAATGTTCTAGAATTGCTTAAAATTAGCTTAGAGCAATTTTTAATACATCCAACATGTCATCTACATAATGAAAAGTCAAGCCTTTGATAAAGTCTTTTTCTATTTTTTCAATATGTTTTTTATTATCTGAACACAGCATAATTTCTGTCAGACCTGCACGTTTTGCAGCTAGTATTTTTTCTTTTATTCCTCCTACAGGCAAAACTTTTCCTCGGAGAGTTATCTCACCAGTCATTGCAAGTTTTTCTCGTATCGGTTTACCAGTAAGTAATGAAGTAATAGCTGATAACATTGTTATTCCTGCACTTGGTCCATCTTTTGGTATCGCTCCTTGAGGTACATGAATATGAATGTCTTTAGAATGAATGTCTTCAATTTTTAAACCAATTTTTTCAACATTACTTTTTATAAAAGAGAGTGCGGTAGTTGCGGATTCTTTCATAACATCTCCTAAATTACCAGTCAATGTCAGTTTTCCTTTTCCCTCGCTTCCACTTGCTTCGATAAATAATATGTCACCACCTACTTGTGTCCATGCTAATCCTACAGCAACACCCGGTACTTGCTGAACAGTATATTTATCATTATCGAATAGGGTTGGCCCCAAAATGTTTTCGATATCTGATTTTTCTATCTTAACATTATACGTTTCTTCGAATGCTTTTCGCTTTGCTATTCCACGCATAACTCCTGCAATCTTTCTACTTAAATTTCTTACACCACTTTCCTTTGTATAATGCTGTATCAAATGCTCTAAAATTTCTTCTGATAATTCAACATCATTAGCTTCAAGTCCATGCTCCGCTAATTGTTTTTGTATCAAGTGCTTTTTTGCAATTTGCACTTTTTCCTCAACACTGTATCCTTCCAATGCAATGATCTCCATTCTATCTCGCAATGCAGGTTGAATCGTATTTAGTGAATTTGCAGTAGCTACGAATAAGACTTTACTTAAATCATATTCTAGATCTAAATAATTATCATGAAAACTATCATTTTGCTCCGGATCTAGTATCTCTAATAACGCTGAAGATGGATCACCTCTGAAATTAGATCCCAGTTTATCAATCTCATCCAATATAAATACTGGATTACTTGACTGCGCCTTTTTAAGGGATTTAATAATCCGTCCAGGCATAGCTCCTATATATGTCTTACGATGCCCCCTCAATTCACTTTCATCATGTAATCCACCGAGTGAAACCCGTACAAATTTCCTATTCAAAGCCTCACTTATTGACTTACCCAAGGAGGTTTTACCCACACCTGGAGGACCTACTAAACAAAGAATAGGAGCCTTCATATTACCTTTTAATTTCAAAACAGACAAATGCTCCAATATTCTTTTTTTGACCTCAGTCAATCCATAATGATCTTTATCTAGGACAGCTTGAACTTCTCTTAAATCAAAATTATCCTCTGTATATTCTTCCCATGGCAAGTCAAGTACTAGCTCTAAATAATTTAATAAAACAGAGTATTCCGCAACTTGTGGGTTTGTTCTTTTGGCTCTAGCCAATTCCTTATCGAATGCCTTAGCTATCTCTTCTGGCCAATTCTTTTCTTTTGCTCGAAGCTCTAGTGTTAAAAGCTCTTCTTTATTTGGATTCTGACCAAGCTCATCTTGAATAGTCTTAAGTTGCTGGTTCAACAAGAAATCTCGTTGTTGCTTATTTATATCCCCTTGGACTTTCGATTCAATCTGAGACTTTACTTCTAGTTTCTGAAGTTCCTCATTTAATTTGCCGAGTATTCTTTCAGCCTTTTTATTTGGTTCTCCTATTTCAAGTATCTTTTGTTTTTCACTAACAGGTAGATTTAAATTACTTGAAATGAAATTGAAAAGAAAATCTTGATTTGATATATTATCAAGAACCATTGTAGCCTCCTTAGGTAGTTGAGGAGATAGTTCTATGATTTTATGCGATATGCCTTTTATACTGCTTGATAATGCTTCCAGTTCTAGTTCATTAGTACTAGCATCAATCGGAATAGCTTTTACATTCGCCTCCAAAAATGGATCCGTTTTCAAGAAACTAGTAATCTCAAATCTTTGCAAGCCCCTTAGAATGACAGTTATTGAGCCATCAGGCATTTTAATTTGCTTTAATATTCGAGCATATGAACCCACTGAAAATAACTCAGCATCACTTGGTTCTTCTATTTCACTATCAATTTGTGAAACAACTCCTATAATTTTATCTTTAGATGAAGCAGCCTTTATCGCCTCTTGTGATTTAGATCGCCCCACAGTTATAGGAACAATTACACTAGGAAATAAAACAGTATTTCTTAAAGCTACAATCGGTAACGTTGTTGCTAATTCGTTTATATCTATCTGCTCCGGATTATCATCTGGAATATTGAACATAGGGATAAAATCCCTTGCACCACTAAAATTCATTTTTTTGTCAAACATCTCTTATCTTATTTATTTAACTATTGTCAAATATTATTCCATCACCTAGTTTAGCTGATAGATAGGACAATCTAACAAGATGAGAGTTCCAATTAAGACAAAAAGTCAGTTCGTCTTGTGAAAATCATGATAATTATGCTGTTTCTGTAACAGGCTCATCTGTAAGGTCAATAACTTCTTTTTCTTTTATTAAATCTTCTTCAACTTTTAAGTTGTTTATAATAAATTTCTGACGTTCAGGAGTGTTTTTGCCCATATAGTATTTTAGGACTTCCTCTATTTTTGATCCTTCTGGTAAGAATACTGGTTCTAGTTGAATGTTATCACCTATAAAATCACCAAATTCATCTGGAGAAATCTCACCTAGTCCCTTAAATCGAGTTATTTCAGGTTTTCCTCTAAGTTTTCCTATTGCTTCTTGTTTCTCTGTTTCCGAGTAGCAATAAAATGTCTTTTTCTTATCTCTAACTCTGAATAATGGCGTTGATAAAATATATAAGTGACCATTTTTCACTAAGTCAGGAAAAAATTGCAAAAAGAAGGTTAATAAAAGTAGACGGATGTGCATCCCATCAACATCGGCATCTGTTGCTATTACTACTCGATTATATCTCAAGTATTCTATACCATCTTCAATGTTTAGAGCATGTTGGAGAAGATTCAATTCTTCATTTTCATAAACTATTTTCTTAGTTAAGCCATAACAATTTAAAGGTTTACCTCTCAATGAAAATACCGCTTGAGTCATTACGTCTCTTGCTTTTGTAATAGATCCACTTGCACTATCTCCCTCTGTAATAAATATGGTTGTATTTAGTTTCTGTTCTTGTACATTCTTCTTTTTATCGTCAAGATGAATTCTACAATCTCTTAATTTCTTATTGTGAAGATTTGCTTTTTTAGCTCGTTGATTGGCTAATTTTTTGATGCCAGCAATATCTTTTCTTTCTCTTTCACTTTGTTGTATTCTTTTTAAAAGAGCTTCAGCAGTCGCAGGTGTTTTATGTAAATGATTTGATAATTTACTCTTTATATATTCACTAACAAATGTACGTACAGTAGGGGAGTCTGGCCCCATTGTTATAGAACCGAGTTTTGTTTTTGTTTGAGACTCAAAGACAGGCTCTTCAACACGTACACTTATAGCACCTATTACAGATGATAATATATCTTTTGTTTCAAAATTCTTACCATAAAAATCTCGAATTCCTTTTACAATACCTTCTCGAAAAGCAGCTAAATGCGTTCCTCCATGTGTTGTATTTTGACCATTCACAAAGGAATAATATTCTTCACCGTAAGCATTACCATGCGAGATTGCAAATTCTATATCCTCATCTTTGGTATGAAAAATAGGATATCGGATATCTTCTGGATTTGTTTTTCGCTCCAATAAATCTAGAAGTCCATTTTTACTGTAAAATGTTTTGCCATTGAATTTTATTCGTAGACCTGCATTTAAATATGCATAATTCCACAGTTGATTTTCAATGTATTCTGGTCGGAAGCGATAATTTTTAAAAATACTCTGATCAGGTCTAAAAATTATTTTAGTACCGTTTTCTTCATCAGTTTTTAAAATTTTTGACTCTTCGGTCAAAACTCCTCGACTGAACTCCGCATATTTAGTTTTTCCCTCTCTTGTTGCCTCAACTCTAAAATAATTGGATAGGGCGTTTGCCGCTTTTAGTCCTACTCCATTAAGTCCGACTGATTTCTTAAAGGCTTTGGAATCATATTTTCCACCAGTATTTATTTTAGATACTACATCTACAACTTTTCCCAAAGGAATTCCTCTTCCGTAATCCCTAACCATCAATTCACCTTCAGTAAGAACGATTTCAATTTTCTTACCGTGTCCCATCACATATTCATCGATACTGTTATCAATGACCTCTTTGATTAATATGTAAATTCCATCGTCAACACTCGATCCATCTCCAAGTTTTCCAATATACATTCCTGGTCGGATTCGTATATGTTCTTTCCAATCTAGTGACCGTATATTGTCTTCCGTATATTTCACTTCACTCATAAAAGTATTCAAATTTTCTACTGCAAAATTAGCACAAACGATAAATATATTAAATTTTTATATGTTTCATTTATATTATGAATTATTTTAATCTGTTATTAATTGATTTATAGTTCTGTTTTTAATTTTCATCTTACAATGTTTTCGAAAATTCTTTTATTTCTATCTAAAAAAGGACTTGTATTAATTGGATTTTATAACTTAGCATTCCCTAAAAAAGTAATTGTGTTTAATTCGAATTGTGCTGTTGTAAAGCCTTATATGGGCTATTTGGCGGGAAATAAGATTTATTGCCTTGCTAGAGTTATAAGAGATTTTACTATCGACTGGAAAAAGTCAGGTAGATGGTCCCTTTTGGGCGCAAGCCTAAAAAGATTTTATAGTAATGAAATTCCGAATGCTAAAGTTCAAATCAATTTTTTGAATCATAGTTTTATTGTTGAAGCAAATAAAGAGGGCTTTATTACTCTGGATGCTGAAGTTCCTATAAATCCCAAGTCGGAAAAAATATTGCCTATTAGTTTTAAGATATTGAATTTGCCAGATGAAAAATATAAGAATTCAGAATCGTTTTTTCATGGAGAAATTTTAAACGCTGGAGAACCGAAACGGATAATTATTAGTGATATTGATGATACAATAATTCATACCAATGTACTTTCAAAAATCACTATGGTTTACAATTCAATAATGGTAGGTTTTGAAAATAGGCAGATGATTTCAAATGCGAATAAGTTTTTACAATTACTTAGTGAAAACAGCGAATACCCTATTTTTTATGTTTCGAATTCTCCCTATAATTTATATGAATATTTAAAACGATTTTTGAATTATAACAAATTTCAAAAAGGTCCTATTTTCTTAAGAGATTTTGGACGTCAGAATTCTATTTTACCTGAAAATTCTCTAAGTCATAAGCATTATGTAATTGAAAAATTATTACAAAGATTTCCGAATTCTCAGTTTGTACTTTTAGGTGATGGAGCGGAACATGATCCTTATGTGTATTCAGAAATGAAACAAAAATTTACAGATAGAATTTCTCATATTTTCTTAAGAAAGATTTATATAAAAAAGCGTGATAAAATTCTCAATCAATGGAGCACTGTTAATGCGGATCCTTCAATTCATATTTTTGATAATTATGAAGAGGCGATAAGTAAATTAACTACTAATTTTTAATTAGTAGTTGTCCACTTCAAGGTAAGCATTTATTACTTTTTGTTCTCCTTCTTTACCTTTGATACTATTGCCATGTTCCATTCCTATTACACCCGTGAAACCCTTGTTGTGTATATGTTTGAAAACATTTTTATAATTAATTTCGCCTGTTGTAGGTTCATTTCGACCTGGATTATCACCGACTTGAAAGTATGCAATTTCATCCCATGCCATATCGATGTTTGGTATAATGTTACCTTCCGTAATTTGTTGATGATAAATATCAAATAAGATTTTACAAGATGGGCTATTTACGGCTTTACATATTTCATAAGCTTGCGGAATTTCTTGTAGAAATTGACCTGCATGGCCATCAAAATTCAATGGTTCCAATACCATAATTAATCCATGTGGTTCTAGAATTTTACTTGCTTGCCTTAAACTTTCAACTAGATTTGCAGTTTGATAGCCATTTCGTAGACTTAAATCCATATGTCCAGGGACTACTGTCATCCATTTCGCGTTAACTCTTTTTGCAACTTCAACTGATTTTTTGATATAATCTAGAAATTCTTGACGCCATTCTTTATTTCCTGAAGTTAGATTAGGTTCGCTCCAATAAATTTTATGTGCCACAAAGACACCCATTGTCATTTGTCTATTGGCTATAGTCTTAGCCATCCTCAATTGTTCTTTTATAGGACGATTCATCATTTCATTATCTTCAAAAGCAGTAAAGCCTTGATCCGCCATAAAATTCAACTGATCTACAACATCTTCTCCCGCATGATTTTTAAACATCCCTATATGTGGAGCGTATTTCAGTTTGAAAGTATTATTAGTAGGATCTGAATAATTAAGTTTTGGCCTTACTAAAGTTGAAGAAGACGCTATAAATGATGTATTCCGGATAAAAGATCTTCGGTTCATATTTTAATATTGAAAACCTAATATAATGATATTGTTATAATCTTGGAAAGAATAAATAGAAAACCTTATAATGCTTTTCGATTAATAATAACTTTTGTTTTATCAAAAGTGGAATTTATATAAGATTTAGAAAGTTTGAAATTATAGAGATTTACAATACCCAAGAACAGAACAATCGCATATAATGAGGAAATAAAACATGGATTGTTAAATATAACTTCTTCATTAAATAAATTGAATGCATTTAGTACTGATTCCAGATTTAGTAAATAAGCCAATGAACAAACTAAGTATAGTGCGGTTCTTTTAGTCGAGACACCATAAAGCAAAAAAAAGATCAAGGCTGCATGCGCATACCTTTCATGCATATGGGTGTTAAAATAGAAGAATGTAATTGTTATCAACCCACTTGTTAAAAATAAAGTATTTGATTGTATATTTTGAAATCTTTTTGTTCTTATTGCTCGAGATGTTTGAATTAAAAGTTGAAGCAATACAATTGCGCTTGAAAATAAGAATAAAATATATCCCCATAAATGGGCAGTTAAACCCCAAAAAGTAATTGTATCACTTTCTAAAGATGGATTAATTTCAGGGTAAAAGATAAGGTACCATATTGCTACTATAAAGAATAGTAATCCCAATTCAGGTTTTTCTTTTGAAAGAAAAATGAATGATATTAACACAAAAAATGTAGGAATAGAATCAATTTGTCCCCAGATTATTGTGTTATACAGAAATGCAAAATTGAGAATTGCGAGAAAGGGATAAAAGTAGTTTTTTACTTTAAATTCTTTAATAAAGAAAACAGTTAAAGCTGTAAGAAAATCAAATAGTAATGGAATGGTTTTTTAAAGTGTGTACATTTTTTATAATTGCTTCATTTGTACATTGAATTTCTCCATAAATATATAAGACATATAACCAGATAGGGTGGTAATTCACCTGAGTTTTATATATGTTCTTTAATTCCATTTCTTGAATCCAATTAGCCCAGCTCCACCATGAAATTACATCCCATTCAAAACCAGTGTTTGGAATAAATAGTACAATTAAAACAAATGTGAATAAGATGGAGAAGGAATAATAACCTAGTTCATTTGATTTCATATTGTGTGTATAACAAAAATATGAAATAGAATGCATAAAAAAAGAGGCAATCAAAAATGATTGCCTCTTGAAAATTAACTTTAATAAATTTTCAATTGGGAATATATCTAATTAATTTACAGCTTCAGATAATCCTTTTCCAGCTTTAAACTTAATAACGTTTTTAGCAGGGATTTTGATTGTAGCTCCTGTTGCAGGGTTTCTACCATCTCTAGCTGCTCTTCTGTTAGATGAAAAAGTTCCAAATCCTACGAATGAAGCTTTGTCTCCACTCTTTAGGCAATTCTCAATTGAAGAAAATACTGCACTTACTGCATCACCAGCTTGCGCTTTTGTTACGTCAGCAGCTTTTGCTACTGCATCTACTAATTCTCCTTTGTTCATGTTACATTTTTTTATTAGGTGAAAGAATCTTGAACACAGGCAAAGATATATCTATATTTTTGTCATACAAATAAAATAATATCTTTTTTTCCCCTTGAAACTTCCGTAATAGTTGACTTTGAGGCAAAAAATGATGATTTGAGTATCTTAAAACGGAATATATTCCATGATAAAGTAGTGTTTAGAATGGCTTTAAGTCCTTATACATCAATGGTTTGGGGTGTTTTTTGTTTGAATTGATGAAAATGGTGCGCTTATAGCTATTGAAGTTGTTTTTTGTTGAGATATTTTTTAAAAATTAACATTTTTTTAAATAACATTTTCTGTAAATATTCGTGTTTATAGGGTAATTCTAGTGTTTTTGTGTCTTATTTATGCATGGCAAAGGATATAACTTTTCCATAGTTTTGGCTTTTTTAACACGTAATTTATATAATAATTGTAACTTCGGTTTATGAAATTTTTGAAGAATAATAGAACAATTGCAATCTTGGCAATGATTTTTGCTTTAAGTTTTACCACTGTTAGCACTTCTTCATGCGCGAGAAGAGTAGGATGTGAAGCGGAACATAATGTTGGACCTAAAACAGATAGACAAGGAAATCTGAAAATGAAAAGAGGGAATTCGCAATTGTTTAGTAAGAAGCAAAGAAAGAATAAAAGGAAACGAAGTAGATAGATCTTAAACTTTTGGGTTAAACCTAAAAATATTTTTATTCAGCCTTATTCTTAATCGTCTTTCTATTTTTCATAACCTCTTTTACCCATAATGGGGTAACTATAAATCCACTGAATAAATAAAAGTAGTAAGTAATCAATCTCCATAGAATAGCAATTATTGTCGCTGCGGTCAGAGAAATATAGTCACTAAAAAAATTATCAAACAGTACTTCTGCAAATCCAGAGCCACCAGGAGTAGGAGTAAAAGCTGTTATAACGTACATCGATTGATTCCTAAAAGTTAAAAGTACAGTATCAAATAAGGTAGGATCAATTTGTTGAATGACAGCAAAAATTATTAATGGAACAGTTAAGAATTTACAGATCCATGCCAATCCTGATAAAACAAAGTTTTTAAAGTGGTAATTGATTTTTTTTGATTTTAATTCTCTTGATGAATTTATAATATCATTTGCTGTCTTTTCAATTTTAGATCTCCAACGTTTCAAAATTCTAGCTTTTCCTATGAAGAATAGAAATTTTTTAATGGATTGTGGACTAATGAATAAACCATAAAAGAAAAACAGACCATATGCTAACATGAATAGTATTATAATATAAAAGCTAACATTGTAAGCATTGGACGATGAATAGTTTAGAACATCTGGATGTATAAAATTGGGGCCTATAATTATTAGTGCGATTAAGATGCTTACAAGAAAATACAAGGATTCTAATACTACAGAGTATAGAACTATAGTCATGGACCTTGCAGCAGATAGCTTTTCTTGAGCTAGAAATATAATTGCAGTTGCAGCACCACCAATTGATGTAGGAGAAATAGCAGCCGCAAATTCCCAAATAAACATTAATTGGACTGATTTTTTAAAAGAGAAATGATCATCAGACATTAAGCGCAGTCTTAAGCTCAATATAATATGTCGGAGAACACAAACACCTATTGCTAAACTAAAAAATAGAATAGATCTACCGTTCCATGACATTGTTTTAAACTGTTCAATGTCAAATCTGGTGTAGAGCATATAACCTACAACAGCTAAACCCAGTAAGATAGGGATTAACACTTTGGAAGGTTGTGTAAGATCTGAAAAATTCTTTTTTACAGATTTTGTCATAATATTAGCTAGGATTCAAAATTTTCTCCTCACAAAGTAGTGATATTATTTAAGATAAGCCTAATATACCAATTACTTTGATTGTGAAATCTGTATTTGTATTCTCAAGGAAGGTAAAAGCCAAATTATTCATTAGACATTAATAAAACCCCCATTCATAATTCAGGTTAAATAAAAAAACCTCAAGCTAATGCTTAAGGTTTTTTGAGAAATTCTAGGTGTGTGCAGTTAATCTGGTGTGTAAAGCTTTTATGTGTATTCTGAAGTTGTTTTCATGTTTTGTAATGGGCTGTATCAAATCATTTGTTATTCTATAATCCAAAGGTATATACTTTAAATACTAAGGATTTTCGAATATCGACAAAAACATATATTTATTTATATAATATGTATAATTGCAACAAATATTGCTTATTCCTTTTATATGTAACTAGCTAAGGTTAATTTCGAGCCTTAAATAATATATATGTTTTTACTTTTAGTATTTTTTGCAATTTCAATAGTCTTTTCCTTCATATGTTCAATTCTTGAAGCGGTACTACTTTCTATAACACCATCCTTCGCTAATCGACAAATGGTTGAAAATCCGAAACTAGGGCAGCAGATAGAGAATTATAAAAAGGATATTGACAAACCATTATCAGCAATTTTAACGCTAAACACCATAGCCCATACTGTGGGAGCAATCATGGTTGGATCTCAAGCGACAGCTGTTTTTGGTAGCACAAAGATTAATTTGCCATTCGACATTAGTCTGTCGTGGGAGACGGTTATCGCTGTATTTATGACTTTGGCTATTTTATTTTTATCGGAAATCATACCGAAAACATGGGGAGCTAATTACTGGAAAAGATTAACTCCTATAACTATACGTGCTTTAAAGGTTATAATATTCTTATTATATCCTCTAGTATTAGTTTCACAATTTATTACTAAGTTTCTTAAATCTAAGGATGTCCACTCAGTATTTTCTAGAGAAGATTATGTGGCGATGACTGATTTGGGCGGTAAAAGTGGAGCCTTAGCTCAAGATGAAAAAGTTATAATTAGTAATTTACTAAATCTTGAAAAATTAAAGATAACAGATATCATGACTCCTCGTTCTGTTATTCATGCGGTTAAAGAAAGCATGACGCTCCAAGAATATTATGAATCAAAGAATGGTTCTCCATTTTCTAGAATCCCTATCTTTTCAGAAAAGCTTGATCAGTTAACTGGTTTTGTATTAAAAGAAGAGATTTTGAAAGGTATTATTGATGGGAAAGGAAATGAGAAACTTTCCACTTTGAGCCGAAAAATTGCCATTGTCAATCACACAAAATCAATTAAAGAATTCTTTGAATTTATGAACGCTGAGAATCATCATATGGCCATAGTTGCAGATGAATTTGGTTCAATTGATGGATTAGTTTCATTGGAAGATGCGCTTGAAACATTGTTGGGCTATGAAATTATTGATGAGAGTGACGATGTTGCAGATTTACAAGCTTATGCACGACAGAAGTGGAATGATCGTGCGAAAAGAATTGGTCTTATTCAATAATCATTTATACTTTAGTACTTCGAGTTTCTAATGATATAGATTAGATATATTAATTTGATAAACATATTTATGATTCGAAGTTTCAATATAGGTTTTAGGCAATATGTGTTCGTACTATTTTTCTTTTTTTGGGGTTTAACCCCAAAGGCCCAAACAGTGGGAGTTGTAGAAAATGGAGACGATGTATCTCCTGGTTACGTATTATTTAGTCCCTTAACAAATTCCTCTACTTATCTTATTGATGAATGTGGTCAAGTTGTAAGAGAATATTCTTTCGTGGGAACACCAGGAATGATGACAAAATTGACACCTAGTGGAGATCTTGTCAGAGGAAGAAGAATAGGGTCTTCCATTTTTAGTGGAGGAGGAATAGGAGGACTGCTTGAAGGATTCGACTGGGAAGGTAGCAGTACTTTTTTCTATCAACTTAATGATTCTACTTTTCATCAGCATCACGATTTTGAAATTCTTCCATCTGGGAATATTCTGGTTTTGGGATGGGAATATATTAGTGCTGAAGAAGCTAAAAATAACGGAAGAATCGCAGTCCAAGAGAATGGAATGTATTCGGAACGCATAATTGAAATAGAACCAATTTCTGGAGAAACATTTAATATTGTATGGGAATGGCGGGCGTGGGATCATTTAATTCAGAATGTTTATGATACCCTAGATAACTATGGAGAGCCTATCGATTATCCTGAGAAAATTGATTTAAATTATACTAATAATGGTTCATTAACAATTCCAGATTGGTTGCATGCTAACTCATTGGATTATAATCCGCAGCTTGATCAAATTATTCTGAATGTTAGAAACTTTGCGGAATTTTGGATTATTGATCACAGTACAACAATAGAAGAATCACAATCAAGTGAAGGGGGTAATGCTGGTAAAGGTGGCGATGTATTGTATAGGTGGGGTAATCCAGAATCTTATGGTGCTGGGGGCAATCAAGATCAAGTGTTTTTTGGACAACATGATTCGCACTGGATAAAAGAGGGTTTACCAGGTGCTGGCAATATTTTAGTATTTAATAATGGAATAGGAAAACCAGAGGGAAATTTCAGTACGATAGAAGAGATAATTCCACCATTAGATGGATTGAATTATATTCTTAATGAGGATAGTTATGGACCGGAAAATTCGGAAATAGTTTATGGAGAGAGTTCAGGAGATAATAGCTTTTTTTCACAAAGAATTTCAGGATCTCAGCGATTACAAAATGGGAATACTATCATATGTGTTGGTAATTCAGGAAGATTTATTGAGGTAGGTCAAGATAAAAAAGTGCAGTGGAAGTATGTTAATCCGTCAGGAACCTTTATTTCAACCCAAGGAGAAAATCCACAAAATACATCGAATTCAGTTTTTCAAATTATCAAATATCCATATGATTTTTCAGGTTTTGATGGTAAAGAACTAATTGCTGGCGAAAAAATAGAATTGATTCCTTGGGATAATTGTAATATACCGCTAGATATTGAAGAGAATGTATATGATGTAGCAAGTTTTTTTGACAATGAAAACAATTTGTTGAAGATTGAGAACAATGGATCAAAAAAATTAGAGCTTTATATATATACTGTACATGGAATTTTCGTTGAAAAAATAGACATAGATAGCTACGAAATTTTAAGTCATTCATGCAACTATATGAATAGCTCAGTTTATGTAGCTGTTATATCGCAGGAATCTGAACCAATTAAGACCATAAAATTTGCAATTATAAATGAATAGAATCATAATTATAGCGCTTTCATTTTTCTTTATTTCTTCCCTTCAAGGACAAAGAACAGTCGGACTATTGTCTTATAAGCCATGGAAATCATATGATGGCTACAATCTACTTTATCCACATAATCAATCGGATGTTTTTCTATTGAATAATTGTGGCGAAATTGTTCATTTATGGGAAGGAGAAGATGGAAGAAAACCTGGAAACACTGCTTATATTCTTGAAAATGGAAATATGATCAAGACTCATAGAGCTACTGATATTTCCATGGATGCAATATGGGCAGGTGGAGGAGGAGAAGCTGTAGAAATAGTTTCTTGGGAAAATGAAAGTTTATGGTATTATGAGATCAATTCGGAAGAAGAAAGACTTCATCACGATATTGCTGTGATGCCATCAGGTAATATTTTAATGATTGTATGGGAAAAGAAGACTGAAGAAGAGGCCTTAGAAATGGGTAGAGATACAGCGCTAATACCAGAAGGTGAATTATGGCCAGATAAAATCATAGAGGTTAACCCTACTACTGATGAAGTTGTATGGGAATGGCATGTATGGGATCATCTTATTCAAGATTTTGATGAGACTAAGGCAAATTATGGGACAGTATCTGAAAATCCTGGCAAAGTTGATTTGAATTATGATACTAGTAATGGGCATCCTGATTGGATGCATTCAAATGCACTTGATTACGATCCAGTAAATGATCATGTGATTTTAAGCGTTCCCACATTTAATGAAGCATGGGTTATTGATCATAGTACTTCAACAGAAGAAGCAGCTACAGGATCAGGAGGAATAAGTGGAAAAGGAGGAGATCTTATTTATAGATGGGGAAATCCTGCGGCATATCAGCAAGGAACTGAAGATGATCAAAAGTTATTTTACCAACATGACGTACATATTATTGATGATTTCTTAATCCCATCACATCCATTGTATGGAAAATTTGCTGCTTTTAATAATAGGGTAGGGGAAGATTTTAGCGCAGTTGTTGTATGGGATAATCCTTATGATATGTATGAAGGCAAATTTGGAATGGAAGATGGAGTATTTTTGCCACAAGATTTTAAAAGTAGCACAACACATCCTATTCCGCAGGAAATGTATTCTACTGGATTATCTAGTATTCAGATTTTAGCTAACGATAACATGCTGATTACTGATGGAAGAAATGGTTATACATTTGAATTAACTCCAGATAATGAAATTGTGTGGGAATATGTGACGCCTATTAAAGGAGGGTTTCCAGTTACGCAAGGAGATACGCTAGAAATTAATAACAACTTAACTTTTAGAGTAAAGAGGTATCCTATTGATTATTCTGGATTTGAAGGTAAAACTTTGGATGGGAATGGATTTATTGAATTAGAAGGAGCTACAGAATTTTGCGACAATATTTTACCAGTAAAAATGAATTATGACAATGATAGATTGTCTATTTCTCCAAATCCTGTAAATGACTATGTGTTGATTAGTTGGGAAACCGGTTTATACGAAGAAATAACAATAGTGGATATTTTCGGGAATTCGATTAAGAATTTTGAAGTCTCGGGAGGGAAAGCGAGAATTGATGTGTCTGAATTACCAGCTGGTTATTATTTTGTTATGACTTCAGGAGGAGGGGTTAAGAAGTTTATCAAGATATAAGCAATTAGTTAGCAATGAATAATTGACTTTCCCTGAATAAGGTTTAAGGACATACATTATTCGGAAATTCTAATTTGGGATGTTCATTAGTTAGGACATAGCAATACCATTGTAATCGTTTACCTGACTAA
>CAYOIL010000066.1:0-16207 GCA_964403985.1 uncultured Saprospiraceae bacterium | reverse complement strand
GGGTTAGGAGCGCCATATTGGGATATGTATGCAAGAGGTGCAATTTTTGGATTGCCACGGGATACAGATAAAAATGACATTGCAAAAGCTACTTTAGAATCATTGGCTTTTCAAACCAAAGATGTGTTAGAAGCGATGGAGCAAGATAGTGGGATTAAATTAAAAGAATTAAAAGTGGATGGGGGAGCAGTGGCTAATAATTATTTAATGCAATTTCAAGCCGATATATTAAATACGAAAGTAGAACGTCCATCAGTTACAGAATCTACAGCTCAAGGTGCTGCTTATCTTGCAGGTTTAGAAAGTGGATTGTGGACGGTTGAGGATTTAATTAAAATGAAAAGTATTGAACGCGTTTTTAAAGCTAAGATGGAAGACGATAAAAGAACCAAGAAATATAATCTTTGGAAAAAAGGGGTGCAAAGAAGTATGGACTGGGTGGAGTAATATTTAATTTATTGAATAAACAATTAATTTAGTATTTTTAATTGTATCGGATTCTTGAAATTCAAAACTAACTTGATTAAGAAATTGTAAATTTGAATTACCTATAACAATTGCTTTATCCTGAGCAAAACAAAAAGTTAATGGAACATCTAATTTAGGTATATGGCTATCAATTATCTCAACATCAATTATTTCAGTTAATTCATCATTTAGAAGTAATTTCCGAAAATTAAAAGAATTGGCTCCAACGCTATTTTGAATACCATATAAATTATTTTCTTTAAATTCTAAACCATCATTCCTTGAGATATTCCAGAAGTGTCTGCAGCATTTACTATCTTTCTAGAATTTAAGTCCATAACCCTTACCCCTTTTGGGATAGATGCAATATATAATTTAGTGTTATCATCTGAGATTGCTATTCCATTTGGAAAATCTATTTCTGGGGAAGTATAAAACAATTCTAATAAATCTTTTGATTTATCTAAATAATAAATGGATTGATTTTTTGAATCTGTAATATAAATGTTACCTATATCATCGATGGTCATATCATTTAAAAAATGATTTCCTTCATTTGAAATACTATATCTTTTAATTAAATTATTTGTATTCATATCAAAAGCATATAATGATGATAAAGAATCATTCGTCATGTAATATCCACCAAGTGCATAAAGAATGTCATTTGAATCATCTATATATAAACCAGCGCCTGGAGAATATCCAAATTCATTTTCTTTTATAAAATCTGTTTGGCGTCCAGAATTTAAATCGACCTTAATTATTTTTGATTTAGCCACACTAGTTAAATAAACGGCATGGTTTTTTATAGAATAATCAATTCCTTCAGGAACTAAGTCTTTTTCATTAAGTATGTATTCATTTGCAATGTTGTTGCAAGAAATAACTAACAATGAATAAAATACTACATTCAGAATCGTAAAAATTGTCTTCATTTAAAAAAGATACTATTTTAGATAGGATATATTTCTTTTTGTTATGAATTTAACAAACTTCTAACGTACTTTAATTATTTAAATGGAATAAGTTAAACCAAATTGCAATCTAGCAAAAGAAGTATTTAATGGATTATGATTGTAAAATATATTGGCATTATACCTATTATAAAATCTATATCGAATACCTGCTCCAAAAATTATGTTTGGAATAAAAACAGTTTCCTCAAGTGGACTAAAATTTATATCGTTACTTACTAATTCTTCATTAGCATATATATCTACTTCGAATCTTGGGATTTCAAGTTGTAAAATATTTAAAGATATTCCAGTGAATCCGACTAATTGCCAATTTCTAATATTCTTATGGTAATTTATCTGCAAAGGAACTTGATGGGCTCTTGCATAGGCATCAGCATATCCTTCCGCATTTAATATAGTGCCAATAGTTACATCTTTTCCTGGAAGAAATTTAATAAATAATTCATCTTTATCTACATTGTCAGATATATAGCTTCTCCCTTCAACAAGTCCAAATGAATTACTTAAAGTATTTCCTTTTCCATCGTAGGAAATATCTTTAAATGAATAATTTAATAAAATAAATTGTTGAAAGAAATGATATCCACTTGTAAATGAAAAGTTTCTCGTAAAATTTCTATTAATTATAAAATTATAACTTTCATATCTTTTATCAGCCAAGGTTATGGTTGTATTGTTTTGCTGAACTTGTTGGTTTGTCAGAAATGGATTGTCAATAAATTGAGTATGCCCTATACCAATTTCCCATTTTGAAAAAGGATTGCTTTTTAATTTATAAGAAGTGATTTTGTTGTCAATATATTTAATTGGATTATTAATTTTAGTTTCAAATGAAATGGGAGGAATTGTTAAGCTATTAAATGGACCTCGATATATTTCCTTAGCTAAATTATTTTTTTTGCTACTTTCTTCAATTATTAATGCACTTATTTTGCTTTCATTAAATGTAAGTTTTTCAATAAGTAGTTGCTCATCATTTTTATTTTCAACTGCAAAATTTAAATTACTACTTGGTTTGTATAATTGGGTGTTAATGAGTGGTGATTTTTTTGGACTTTTTCTTGTTTGATTAGAAGCTATATTGCTTTCTATAATTTCCTTAGGTTTATTGGAAGTAGTGTTGCTTTCAGTAATTTCTTTAGCTTGAGTAGAAGTTATATTGTTTTCAATTGGCTCTGCTTTAGATATATCTTTCTCAAAATGGGTTGAAGTGATTTTATCATTCGGGCTGGTATCAAAAGAATCATTTATTTGATTTTTAATATTTAATTCTTTACTATAATTATTAAAGATATTTGATGAATAAAGTAAACCTGTTGATGATGTAATAAGAATAAGTCCAAAAAATAGAATAAGGGCTTTTCTTCTCTTCTTTTTTCTATAGATTGCATCAATTTTCGGTTGAATAATTGTCCACCTGGATTCGTCAGAGTCGGACCAATCTGAAGATTGAGAAGATATGTTGTTTATTTCTTTTTTTATGAAATTGTCCAAATTTCTATTTTTTTCGTCCTTATTCATTGATATAACTTTTAACAACTATTTCTTTTAGCATTTTTCTTGCTTTAAATAATTGTGATTTTGAAGTCCCTACACTAATGTTAAGTTTAGCTGCTATTTCTTTATGGCTATAATCTTCAATTGCATATAAATTAAATACTAATCGATATCCATTGGGCAGTGTTCTAATATGCTCAAGAATCTCATTAGCGGATAATTTTGACATCATATTGTTTTCAGTATAGAAGTCATTTTCTACTGCATCTAGATCAACAAAAAGATTCTGCCAATTATTCTTCTTTAGGTACCGTAATGCTGCATGCACTATTACACGTTGAGACCATGTTTTAAAAGAAGCTCGTTTTGAATTGAATTGATGTAAATCTTTAAAAACTTGTAAGATTCCTTCCTGTAAAATATCTTCAGATTCTTGGCTATCTTTTCCATATCTGAGGCTTGTTAGAATCCAAGAATTTTTATGGGCTAGGTATAACGCTTTGTGCGCTTCGCTATTTCCCCTCAAACACTTTTTTATTATTTTTTGGATATTCTCCAAGTCTCTTTTTTATTACTTAATTCTATATGGTTCTGTTTCAATAAAAAGGTTGCCTGACAAGAATATTTTTTTCTTCAAGCAACCTTTCTTAGATATTAAAACCATATGGTTGTGATAATTATTAACACAAACTACAATTATTAAACGAGAAATTATGAGTAAAGCGAAATTATTAATCGGTCTATTCCTACTTGTAACATGGAGTCTAACCTCTCAATTTACTACTGTTGATGGATATAATTATTATGATATTAATCATTCAGCTTTCACAGTTGATGCTTCGTGTTTTAATATAGATGATGCTTCTGAGAAAGAATTAGAATATTGGTTTACTTGTTTTGATATAGCTGAAAAAGTAACTAATGTTTTTAGTCAAGGTGATGATAGTAACCAAGCAATCGTGGGAGATTACATTATTGTTAAGGATCATTATACTAATCAAGAATTTGGAAATGAACCTTATCGATGGATACTTATGAGACCCAATGATTCAGTATAGCGTCCTGTAATAGTTTTAACGCATGGTGGTCAAAATTCCGATGCGACTACACAAAGAGTTTTGAGTTTAGGTGTTTATGACTATTTACAAAGAGGTTATGCTGTTGTTTATTATCAATCAGGAATCAGTGTAGCGGGAGATTATGAGCAAGCTTTAATTGATGCGAATGCGGATGTGGAATGTCTTGGAAGTAATGCAATTGATAAGGATAATGATTGTTTTCAACAAGGAGTATATATAAAAATGTTATTCTGAAGGGCTGCTTTACAATATACTATGGCAAAAGCAGCTGAATATAATTTGGATAGTGAAGCTTTATTTGTGTCGGGTTTTAGTGGAGGAGGTGTTGGTTCATTATATGCATCTCTTGGTACTCAAGAAAACTTTACAGATGAAATTTTCCAAACTATGGGAGATATTAATTCTTTTTCTATTTATCCTGATCAAGAATTTGATATTAAGGCTGTATCTACTTTAGCTGGTGGAATATTGGATCCATCTTCAACTTCTTATAAAATAGTTGGAGATGTCATAGATGAGTCTGACGCTGATATAAGGTTTTTAATGTTACATGGACAAGATGATACTGCAGTTAAAGCAGATATTGGACCATTGCAATGGGTTGATCCTGGTCAAGTTTTACAAGGATCAAGAATCGCATCTGCAATTAATATTAAAGATAAAATGGATGAAAAGGGCATTGAAAACAAAGTAGTAATTAATTGTAGTGCTGGGCATTCTATAATTACTTACCCTTGTGTCTTTAATGATGATGATTTCACAAATAATCCAAAATTTTCAATAGGACTGCCACCTGAATGTTTGAAATGGGCATTGCCAGAAAATTATTCTGAATACGATTATGCGAACTTATGTAATACATCCAATGCAAGGCCATTTTTTAATGAATTAGGATATGCTATGATGCAATTTCATGATATAGCAAAGATAACTGCTGCATACTTTTATGAAGATGTCATACCGAGTGGACCTGCTAAGAATGTGGATGAATTTATAGATGAATTATTGAGCGATTCTGAAATATCAACCGTATTACCACAAGATTTTCCTTATGTTGAAAATTCTAATCAATTACAAAATGGACATTTGGAATTATCTGAAAGATGTTTAAGTCAAGAATGTACTGCATTATATTTTGATAAATTAGGTATAGGAAACTCGGCTTTAATATTAGGTGACTTTTTACAATTCAAAGGCTCTAATCTTTCCATATTCAATGATGATTTTACACTTGAATTAAAAGTAAAAGAAATTAATCATATAGGAAAAGGAGTTTTATTTTCTCATTTAAATAACTTCAATTTTGGATTTGAATTATTTATTAATAATTCAGGTTTCTTGCAGTTTAAGAAGAATGTTGGAGGTGGAGGATCGATTACAGGAGAAAAGACTCTTTTAGATGGGGAATGCCACCATGTAGCTGTTCAAAGGAAGGGAAATGAATTTTCATTATATTTAGATGGAGTCTTGCAAGAAGAACCTAAAACCTGGAATCTTGACTTTCCATCTTCTACTAGAATAAGAATAGGGAATACAGGTAACGATTTAGAAAATGGAAATAATGGATTTAATGGTGCTGTTCATTCGATTAAATTTTGGGATCAAGTTATTGATGTAAATGAATTCGAACAAACAGATTTACCCATTAATACACCAGGTTTAGTTGGAGATTTTATTTTCGATCAGCGATTTGGGCAAGATATAGTAAGTACTAATTCTTTACATACAGTTACTTTAGGGAATAATGAAAATAATACGAATTACGATCCTCGTTGGATGTCTGATGATATTCAATGTGAGTTTAGCGAAAGTTGCATTTTAATAAATTCAACCGAAGAAAATGATTTAATCGAATTTAATATTTTTCCAAATCCCTCGACTGGAATTCTAAATATTCAATTTGAGACTTATCAGGATCGCGCAATTGAGATTTATAGTATTGATGGTAAATTAGTAAAAACTATATCAACAGACCATTCTTATATAGAAGTTATTCTAGAAAATACGGGTCTTTATATAGTCAAAGTACAAGATGGGAATTCAATTAATTCTAAAAAAGTACTCATTCAAAAATAGTGATTTTAATGAGGCATTAATATTGAGTGGCCTTTTATTTATGTTTAAATTAATAGATCTAAATAGGTCTACTTTTAATTTAATATTTTAATAAAAAAAGGATTTTATTTGGTCAATTTTGAAGAAAAAATGGGTGTTGATTTAAGTTAAATTTAGATTTGTTATATTTTTTTTCAAATCTGCTTTGAAAATACAAATATTTTATGCATTAGCCCTGTCAGAGCTTAAGCTCTGACAGGGCTAATGCATAAAATAATCATTCTATTTAACTACTTCTTCACAAACCTTCCTATACTTTTCTCTTCTTTTAATTGAAAAATAATAGTATACATTCCAGGTAAAAGATCAATCACATCAATAGTTTTTTGTGCTTCGTTCGTTTTGACAACTTGACCCATTGCATTGTAAATTATATAACTTTCATATTGCTTATTTACGGTAAGATTATCAATTGTAGGATTAGGTGAAATAGAAATTTCTTTATAAGAATAATTAGAATTGGAAGATACTGTTGAACATGTCATAGAGAATGAATCATCATATAATTCCTGAACTAATGTTATATCATCTGTGACTTGATTATAAGTTTCAACATTATTTAAATCTTCATTTTGTGAATAAATATATCCCAAATCAATTATTATTTCTTGTCCTACTTCCATTGTTTTAATTTCCGTATTTAAAATCGAATAATTGTCATAGCTAGGCAAGTCAGCCGTTACCATAGACCATTCCGAAGGATCTGTTATATGACCATTAAAAATAAATTTTGTTGTATTTGTATTGCCTAAATTATAGCCGCTCCCTTCTTCTGTTATTGGGGTATTGTCACGCCAAAAGCCGCGCATTACAGCATATTTTTCTGGTGCAGTAACTGGAGCATGCATTCCTGGAGGGCCAGAAACTTGAATAGAAATGTAACTCCCAACAGAAATTAATTCTTGATTTAATAAAACAATAGATTGAATGCCTGGATTTGTTGTGAGCGAATTTATATTAAATTGACAATTTCCATCTAAATCTCCATCTATAGGATCAATATTATATCCTGCCACCGCATTTAATTCAGGAATACTTGCAAGACCATCATCTTGAACGCATCCAATATCAAAATCCGTCCAAAAACTAACATGTAAATCACTTGAGAAAAATTCCCTTTTTACAATTCGGTGACTTGTAAAAATACTATTCTGTAATGGATCATTTGCATCACATTCCAGCCCATAAAGAATCGTGTGAAATTCCATCCCAACACTTGTCTCTGGATCTTGTGAAGAATCATTATATACAGTATATAACATTTGTGTTGGAATTACATTCACTAAAGAAGATCCTATAATTGGATAATCACCTTCCATTGGATTATATTTACCATCCGCATTCTGATCAAAAAATGGAGCAAAACTTTGATTTGGTAAATCAGTTAATAAAGGATTTCCCCTCCCTGGCCACATTAATATACTTTCATCAGGTTGTTGGTCAACTGTTCCATCTGCAAAATCTGCAATTAAAGAAGAAATCGAAGATCCTTCAACTTTCCATACTTTATTAAAATCAAAAGTTGATTCTACATATGGCCCAGGAACAAATGCTGGTTCACTTCCTTGACCTCCATATCTTGTTGTAGATGCAAGTATTTTACCCGTTTCATTTACTCCACTAGCCCATATGGAGCTGCTAAAAATAGTTGCTTGACCTTCATCACTGTCAACTACAAAACCAGCATTTGATTTTTCTTCATCCATAAACATCGTTCCATCAGAATGAATTCCTGCTTCCATACCATTTGTAGTTATGGAATTATAGTCAACTGTTTGTGAATTTAAAAAATAGAAAAAGAAAAGAAAGATAAGTGTAAAGATTCTAGTCATGTTGATTGGTTTTAAGCGTATTGTTAAGTCAAATTAATAATTAATCTAACTTAGAATAGTATGTATAATTAAAGATTTTTCAATTCTTTAATGAACATGACTTTTTAAACCCTATCAAATCAATATAAAAAACACCTTTGAATTAAGCTAGTTATTTAATACGACATTTAATTGACAATCAAAATATCTTTAATTCTCAACTTCTACAATATTTTCAATAGTTAGTATAGCTCCATTTTTAGCATGAATAGCATCTATTCCATTAGCGTTAAAAGTGCAATTGTTTAATAAAACACTTCCATTAAAAATAAATAGTCCACCACCTAAACCAGGCATAACAGATGGTGTATTTATTTCTGCATTATTCGAATCGAAAATTGTATTTATAAATGTTGAAGTTCCAGCATTTTGATAAATCCCTCCACCTTGACCAAACATTCCTATAGATTGACATTCTCTTATTCTACAGTCTAAAAATGTATTTGTATCATTTATATAAACTCCACCTCCTTTTCCTGTTAATTCTGTTGATCCAGAAGAATTACCTTTTTCTATAGTAACTCCATCAATCGTTGATTCAGCATTAATTGTTAATACAGTGTACGCAAAAGAACTTGTGTTGTCGTTTTGACTAATATCTCCTGATAAAATAGATTGATTTGCATTTACATTTCTAATGCCTCCACCTGTTGGATATCCTCCTTCTATAGTAATTTCATCTTCTATAGTAAAAGATGATTCTCTATCATTGTTAGAGATTCCTGCACCTTCATCGGTGTAGTAAGTTCCTTCAGCTAAATGTATTGTTTCTGTACAAGTGTTTTGATTTAGCGCATCTTGTAAATTAGAATATGCATTATTCCAAGTTTCCCCATTGTTAAATCCTGTTGCAGTTTTATCTACAAATCCAATATGTTTATGAGCCGTCATTATACTCCCGCAAGGAGGTGGATTTGTAGTGTTTAATGTCATGACTGTTACTGCACCAGCTTCAGAATCAGTATCTACAGTTCTCAAAACATCTGCATTTGTTATACGGAAATGCATCACTTTTGCTTCATCTATTACATGGCCAAGTTGATGTGCATGACCTAGTTCATGAACGGCAACAGATTCAAAATCAAATTGATTAATTGCAGGATTTCCTGGGCCATAATTCCAGGTAAAACCAGTAAAAGGTATGTCTTTAAAATTAATATCTAGTTCATTAATATTCCATGTAGAATTTCCTAAAATTCCACATCCATAATAACTAGTCGCCCGACCAAGAATTCCATTAGGAAGTGAATTATCCATTTTTACAAGATTAATTCCATCTTGTGCAATTGCATTGGTTGATGTTTCGTCTCCTATTATCCAATTTATATCACTTTTACATCTCCACGAACTTATTGCTCTTTCAAAAGCCGCCAAAGCAGGCCCATTTGTGGCTATGTTATTTTCATTGTATTGAAATGTTATCCCACCATCTCCATTATCATTTATATGTTGGACATCAACTAAGAAATTCGTCCCTCCTGAACTAAATTCTAAGGTTTGGATAGCATGTAAAACTGTTAAGTCACCAGCTGAAGTGGCAGTCATTCCATTACCTAAAACTACTCGTATTTGACCTGTGCCAGAACGACTAACATTTGAATTGGGTACAAATAACTTTATCTGAGAATTACTCCAAGATTGATAGTGAACAGCACTCGCAGAAATCCAACTTTCTCCACCTGTGTTCGGATCCCGAAATTGAACTACACTTGATCCTCTAGTTGTACCAAAACCACTACCATTTATAGTTAATTCTTCTTTTGTTCCTGATCGTATTGTGGTAGGTGAAAAGTTCGTAATACTTGCAGCTCCTTTTAAATCAGAAGGCTTAAGTTTTAATTTATCTGAAACATTCTTCCCTACTATTTCCCCAAGAGCTTGATACCAATCAACACTGTATTTGTCATAAGTTAAAAATGGATTTGAAGCAGAAAGATCTTCAGTATCATAGATAAATAAAGATTGCAAACTTGCTGTTCCTTGAAATGTGTTAAGCTTTGTAGATCCTATCTTTATTTTTGAATAATCGAATTCTTCTAGAAAAAATGTTCCTATTTGTCCTACTTCTAAATTTACAACAGAAGTCACAATTACTTTTCTGTCTGCTAATGCTCCGCCTGGTCTGATTATTTCTATTGTATTGGCTTGTTTCTCGCCTTTTATCGTTTGAATGACTTCAATAGTATAAGATGTATAAATCATTTTGCTATCTATACCATCAATAGATGAAGTAGCAACAACTTTACCTTCAATTATATATTCACTAGTACTTTCCAAAAATTCCAATGTCAATGGAATCATACATTGGCTAGATAAATGTATACTAAATAGAAGGCTTAGGAAGAGAAAAGAAAATTTAATCATTTGTTTCTTATTAGTTTTCGGAGAAAGATATATGAATCCACTCTTTTTACAGTGTAGTTTAACACAGAATTCAAGTATTAGATTCCTTTAATTGCAAAAACAGCAATACTTATCTAAAGTTTTAATTCTATGTAAGCATCAAGACAAATTCCAAGTAGCCAATAACCCATAATTCATAGTTGAGTTTATCTAATAAATTATCAATTTGCTCTATTGAAAGCATTGAGAATTTAAAGCTTGTGTACCTTTACAAAAAAATATAAAGTTGAAATACTACTTTTCTTTACAGTGGAAACGATTGGAACGAAAGTTTGATGAACTAGGGATTAGTCCTTGGCTAGGAGTTATTGGCTGTACGTTGGCTTTTATTTTAATTTCAATATATTTATTTTATAAAATTGAATTTGCTTCGTGGATTTATCTTTTAATAGGAGTGTATGCTGTAAGTAATTTAAGTAAAAGAGGGCGAGTAGAGGAATTAAAGAGGATGTGTAGAAAAGAAGAATTCAGAAAATGGAGATTGGTAGAAAATGTGTGGATGGCAAGTCCTTTCGTAATTTATTTGATATACGAAAGGGCATTGTGGGAGGCAATGATTATTTTACTTGCATCAATTATTCTCTCTTTTATTTCTTTTAAATCTTTAATAACAAGAACAATTCCCACCCCTTTTCGAAAGATACCATTTGAAAGTATAGTGGGTTTTCGGATGTTATTTATATTATTTATTGTTTTTTATTTAATTGTTTTTAAAGCCATTCAAGTAGATAATTTTAATTTGGCATTGGTCATTCTTGCTGCAAGTTATTTGGTTCAGTTTTCTTTTTATTTACAAGTAGAAAATGAATATTTTGTCTGGATACATTCTATTTCAAAAAATAGTTTTCTTTTAAAGAAATGGTTGCATTCTCAATGGAGTGCTATATTATTATCAGCTCCACTAGGGATTATTCTCGCTATTTATTATCCTCATAAATGGTTGTTTTTAATAGGGGCATTTGTAATTGGTCACTTATGGATTAGTGCTTCAGTTTTTGCAAAGTATGCTGTTTTTCCAAAAGAAATGAATGTCGTACAAGCTTTTATTTTTGTAATAGGAATAATACTTTTCCCTTTTTTAATTTTACTTATTCCGTTTTATATAAAACAATCCAAGTCCAAATTAGAACTGTATTTGCAATGATAAAAATTGAACAATTAAGTAAAAATTACGGTGCGAATAAAGTGCTTAAGAAAATCAATCTTGAATTTGAGAAAGGAGGGGTGTATGGTATAGTAGGAGAAAATGGAGCTGGAAAGACGACATTATTTAAATGTATTGCAGGAATTGAGTTTTTCGAAGGGAAGATAGAAACAGAATATAGTCCATTGAAAGATGTCTTAGGTTTTCTCCCTACTGATCCAGTTTTTATGTCAAGAATAACTGCATGGGAATACCTGAAATTGTTTTGTATAGCAAGAGGGATAAAGAAGGAAGGTTTTGAAGATCAGAATATTTTTGAATTGCCACTTAATCAGTATGCGGAGAATTATTCAACAGGCATGAAAAAAAAGTTGGCCTTGATGGCGATTTTACTTCAAAAGAATAAGGTCTTTATTCTTGATGAACCATTCAATGGTGTCGATATTCAAAGTAATATGTTGATAGCAGAACTTATAAAAAAATTAAAATCAATGGGTAAAATCATCATAATTTCTTCACACATTTTTTCAACTTTGAAAGAAACATGTGACCATATTTATTTACTTCAAAAAGGCGAAATTACGCGAAACGTTAAACCTGAACAGTTTGATGAATTGGAAATAGAAATGAAAAGAAGAAATATAAATCGTACAATTGATCGTCTAGAATTATAAATTATTAATAAGGTATTTTGGGCGTAAAGCCCGAAAAAATATATAAGCCTAGTCCATCGTTCACAATCTAATAGCTGACAAATCACACCGAATTGTAATTTAAACATATCTTTGTTATTCGATTTTTTGAAATCACAAATCAAAAGCGTTGTATGATAGAAATTGCAAATCAGATTAAATCCCTTAATGAACGTTACGGGAAGCTAGAAGTATACGGTCGTGTAGAACAGTTGTATAAGGACTTTTCGCAAGAAGATATTATGCTTACTTCATCTTTTGCCGCAACATCGGCATTTTTATTAAAAGTGTTTTCCGATGTTAATCCTTCGCAGAAAATATATTTCATTGATACAGGATATCATTTCGAAGAAACGATAATTTATAAAGATTATCTAACGAAATTGTATAACCTCAATGTAGAGGATATTCAAGCAGATGAAAAAAAGCATCAACTAACTCAAGATACCGAGATGTGGACAAATCAGCCCAATCGTTGTTGCCATATAAATAAAGTGGAACCCCTTCAAAGTATTAAAAAAGAATATAAAATATGGGTTTCGGGATTGATGAAATGGCAAAGTGATTTTAGAAGTACACTTGATATTTTCGAGCAAAAAGAAGCAATAGTAAAGTTCTATCCTCTACTGGATATCGACTTTGAAGGAAGGGATGCATTCATAAGTAATCACCATTTGCCTTTTCATCCTTTAAAATCACAGGGCTATTCTTCTATTGGCTGTTCTCATTGCACAGTAGCGGGTGAGAATAGAACAGGGCGTTGGAATAACAATCCAAAGACGGAGTGCGGATTACATTTATAAGAAATTAATTATTGTCTTTTGGGCGAAAGCCACCTTTCTTAAAAAAGGTGCCTCCGGGCTATGCGTAGTTTCGCTAAGCTCATCCCTTCGGGACTAGACTTTCAGTCTAGCTACTACTATCCCTTTCGCAAGGAATTCAACCTATAATTGAATTGATAAATTTTAATTTTTGAAGAAGAAAGGCATTCTCGAACTCAGCTTATTAGTGTAACTTGGACGTTAAAATGGTATGAAGTTCTCTTTCTTTATTATTTTATCTATTTTTGTCGTTTCGTGCATAACTGAAACACCGAAAGATGAAACTATTCTAGCTGAGTATATCGACTTGAATGATTCCTCTGAACTTGCAGATCTTGTTGCTTGTGCAGGTGGAAGAATGGAAGGACTTTTAGGAGATGCTTCTAAACCAACTGATGTTTTCTTTTATCCAATTAATGAAGCAACCGATTTCAGATATTTCGAAGCTGAAAATCTAGCAGATTCACTCGATTATTCTAAATATAAATTTAAGGATCTCGAAGATGAACCTATTTTTAATGGCTATTTATGGAAATTTAATAATACAGTTTTCACAGACGAAAGATTGGGAATTGTTACATATAAAACTCCAGGATTTTTGCATGTATGTAAGTTTATTAGATTGAAGACTACAGTAAAACCAACAGAACGAAATTCAACATTAGGGCAAGTTATTGAAAATGGAACCACTCCTACATTCATCTGGGAAGATGGTGAAATTAAAGAGAATATTATTTATTTTCAAGTCATTTCAGATACAAATGGAAATTTAATTTCTGGCACATATACAACGGAAAAAGAATTTACTTTTTATGATGTTTCCAATGTTGTATTTAATATTACAGATCCTACAACTTTGCCAATTCTTGAAGAAAATACAGAATATAATTTTACACTAATGGGAGTTAGTGAAGATAACTGGGTTAATCTGTTAATTGAAAAATCATTTATTACACAATAAATTAAAATGATAAAATGAAATTATTATATTTTTTATTAATTCTCTTACTTTTTTATAATTGTGACCAAAAAGAAAATCTAACAAAACCAATTGATTTTAAAACACTAAAAGAGATCGAATATCCGAAAACAGATATAATAAGTCTTAAACGAGGATATAATAATAGTTTAATCGACTATTTTTATAATGAGGCTTTAAATACAAATAAAAAACTATTGGAACTAGATAGACAAATCGAAAATGTAGATAATATAAAATTAGATAGTCTAAAAAGTATTCAAGATTTTGAAAGATATAATAATAGGTTTTATAATGAAGCTTACCAATTGGTCTTATCTATAAAGGATACAACTAAAGTTAAAAAAATTAAAGAATTAATAGAGTATTCTAAATTGGAATTTGATAATCAAATGAAGAATCATATTGATTTAATAAATTTAGGGAATAAAAGACAACAGGACTTAAATGATTTGCATATAATTATGAAGTTAATAACTGCTGAGAAATATATTAAAGTTTATCAAGAAGGAATTCCATCTGATAGGTCAAATAAAAATGTAAATGCACACATTGAAGAATTAATCAATAAAACAGAAAGTTATATTAATGAAGATCATTAAGAGTTCCATAAAAGTCTTATTTATATTGATAATAGTATTTCTTGCTTATGTATTAATTTCATTAATTCATGCTACACTTACTGATTTTCAGCCGAAAGAAATAATTCAATTGTCTATTGAAAATAAAATACAAAGTGGATCGATAAAAGATTCTACATTTAGTTTTATAACTTGGAATTTAGGATATGCAGGTCTTGGGGCAAAGTCTGATTTTTTCTTTAACAAAGGAGGTGCTCTTTTGTCAAATGGTAAAATGGTTCGAACTTCTGAAAATAATGTTGAAGCTTATTTAAAATTACAAGATGATTTTTTTAAATCTAATGAGGCAGACTTTTATCTTTTGCAAGAAGTAGATGTAAAGTCCAAAAGAAATTATTACAATAATCAATTTGATCGAATTTCTAATTTGTTGACAAATTATGAAGGAACCTTTGCGGTAAATTATGATGTAAAACGAGTTCCTGTCCCAGTTCTAGAACCACACAATGTAATGGGGAAAGTATATGCAGGGCTTGGTACATTTTCTCGTTTTCCTAATTCTAAGGCAACTCGTTTTCAATTACCTGGAGAATATGAGTGGTCAACACGTATTTTTCAATTAGACAGATGTATTGCTTTGCATCGATATCAACTTGAATCTGGAAAAGAATTAGTAGTATTAAATATTCATAATTCAGCATTTGACAAAGGAGGATTTATTAAAAAGCAACAAGTTGAATATTTTAAACAATTGGTTTTATCAGAATATGAAAAAGGCAATTATGTAGTTGCAGGAGGAGATTGGAATCAATGCCCACCCAATTTTAAATTTGATTCTTTTTCACCAGAAAATCCATATGGTCATTCTCAAATAAATATTGAAAATGATTTATTTCCTCAGGGATGGCAATGGCATTTTGATCCTTCTATTCCTACCAATAGAAAAACTAATGAAGTATATAAAAAGAATAAAACCTTCAGAACAATTATTGACTTTTATTTAGTTTCACCAAATGTAGAAATGAAAGAAATTCGATGTATTGATTTGGATTTTCAATCATCGGATCATCAACCTGTATTTTTGAAAGTTGGATTAAAGTGAAATGGTGAATAGATTAAAGTTGTAGAGATACGAAATAAAAGTGTTCTTCAAATGGTATGTATATACACAAATGTAAAGTACCTGAAATTATGCTCACACATGATTTTAATTAACCATAATTTGATAAAACAATCGTTAAGGATGAAATTGTAATTCACCTAAGCCAGAAGGCATACATATTTTAATATATTTTAAAAAAATAGGTGGCGTTGCTAATGGTTTAGCATTTTTAGTAAAAAATCTAATAAATTTAATAATAAGTTAATTATTGTTTAATTTTTAAATCAGAATATTAAATTATTCAATCTATTTAATTTCATATGTTACTCCTAATCTAATCCCTCCCAGCTTATATAATTGCACCATTAAATTACTGTCAGAAATAGAAGTTAAATAATTTGTATAGTTAATAGATGCTCCAATTTTTAGTTGGTTAGAAACAGGGTAGTTCATTCCAAAATTGGATCTATATCCA
>CAYOIL010000065.1:0-16237 GCA_964403985.1 uncultured Saprospiraceae bacterium | reverse complement strand
ATTATTGGTATTTTTTTGAGTATTCAAGTTACTACTTTTACATGAGTGCTAAGATTCCATATCTTTTACACCTTCGGTGAAAAGAGACGGAACATATGCCAGCGTTACATACAATTATGAGGAATTTTATAATCATACTAGTTATTGCCTTAAATTTATTCTCTTGTAGATCAAATAATATCGAAGGTATATGGATTTCTGAAGTAGGAAATTATGAAGGTTATGTTTTAGCAATGTTTACAAATAACCAAGCATCTTTTAAATATCTCAATTCAGGATATTACGATCAAACTGAAAATATTATATCACTTGAGAAAACTGAAAATAATACTTACAAAAATGAATCATTTACGATAAAATGTAGCTTAAAAGATAGTCTGAAAATCGTAACATATCAAAATGATTCAATAATAGAAGTAGAAAATTTCCTAAAATTTAAAAAGTATGGTCAATTTGAAAGAATAGACAGCTTTAAGGAAAGTATTTACAAGAAGTCGTTAAAATATGAAGATGATCAGGTTATAATTAATGAAGATATTGTTGATAATATAAGATCTTACAATTACAATATAACAAAGACTCCAATTGGTTTTGATTACTATGGTTGCTTTAACTTAGGTACAGAATTGTTTTTAGTTTTGAACAATGGTTTCCCTATTCAAATTATATCAAATGAACGAGATCAAATTATTGGAAGTAATCCTCTAATTAGAGCCAATCATGAGATGAAAATAGTTAAACAGAATCTTCCTTCAATTAATGAAAAAGTAATAGGAGAATGGTTAGAAGAAGATGAAAATGAACTTCAATTTTTAGAGGCAGATGAAGTTGTAATTTCAAGAGATTCATTTATATACAATAGTTCCGCACAAAAATCTAATTCTTTCAGTTTGTTCAAATTATCTCATAATGATAAATATGTATTAACTTCTAATGAGACAAAGCCATTTTTAATAGAAATAAAAAACCTCAACCAAAGCGAATTACTAATTACAAATTATAGAAATAGAAAAGTAAATACAATGAACCTAATTAAAAAGTAAACTGTATGTAACAAATAGCGAGTAATATGTCGCGCTTTAGCGTGACAGTATTAGTCGATGTTGAACATCACCGTTTACTAGGAGATACAAAATTACATTTGGTTGGTTATAGATCGAAGGACAAGAATACTAAAGCATAAATCTAGACTCTATAGTGGTATTTTCTTATAACGGGATCAAATACAGGAATAGGATTTGAGACGGCAATGGATTTATAAAGTAAAGGAGCAAAAGTTTATGTTGCATGTCGTAACGAAGGAAAAGCAAAAAATGCCATAGAAAGAATGACAGCTGAAGGAGGAACAGGGGAACTTGTATACGGTCATTTGGATTTGGCAAACTTAGAATCTGTAAAAGAATTTTCGCAGCAAGTAATAAATACAGAATCTAGACTTGATTGGTTAGTTAATAATGCAGGCATTATGATTCCACCAGCATCAAAAACTAAAGATGATTATGAAACTCAGTTCGGAGTAAATTTTATCGGTCACTTTGCTCTTACAGGTCATGTATTCGATTTATTGGAATCTACAAAAGGATCTAGAGTTGTTACTTTGAGTAGTATTGCACATAGAGGGGCTAGTATTGATTTTGAGAATTTCCGATTAGAAAAAGAATATAACAGTTGGAGAGAATATGGCCAGAGTAAATTAGCAGATATAATTTTTGCCCTTGAATTTGAAAAACGACTTAGAAGTAATGGGAATCAAGTTATATCATTAGCGGCTCATCCTGGGTTTAGTAAAACAGACTTACAAGTAAATATGGACAAGGATATGCTTGCAAACCTTGATTTAATGACGGCTAAACAAGGCGCACAACCTACTTTAGCGGCTTGTTTGAATCAGGAAGCAAAAGGAGGTTAATACTGGGGTCCTGATGGTCCCAATGAGCAGAAAGGGAATCCTGCGATAGCAAAAATTGATGCAGCTGCTTTGGATGAAAATCTTAACGCTAAACTATGGGAGTGGGCTAAAGAAGCAACAGGCGCAAATTTCCCATTTTAAATAGCCGCCTTCGCTTTAACCTCAGCCTTTAAAATTGTAAACTAATGTCAAATTCGAGCTCGACCCGATTGAAAACAATAAGCGATCTTCATCGCTATAATAATATCTCTCCACCAGAGCATCCTTTGATTAGTTTAATTGATTATAGCAAAATAAAGCCTACTGCCAAAAACAATGAATTGAAATGGGTACAACAATTTTATTCTATCTCTATTAAACGAGATGTCACTGGGAAATATAGGTATGGTCAACAGGCATATGACTTTGACGAAGGATTGATGACTTTTTTTTCGCCCGGACAAGTTATTTCAGTACAATTAACAGAAGAAGATGCTCACAGTAATCCTACAGGATGGATTTTAGCAATTCACCCTGATTTCTTGTATGGAAATTCATTGTCAACTACCATAAAAAAGTATTCATTTTTAAATTATTCTGTGCGAGAAGCACTGTTTTTATCGGATAAAGAAGAGCATTCTATAAATGCAATATTGCAGAATATCCGGTCGGAATATCAAAGCAATATTGATCAATTTAGTAAACAGATAATTATTAGTCAATTGGAATTGCTTCTCAGTTATGCCGAAAGATTTTATCAAAGACAATTTTTAACTCGTAAGGTTTCCAACAATCAAATCCTTGATAAATTAGAAGCGCTTTTAGAAGATCATTTTAATCGGGATGATATATCAGATTTTGGCTTACCTACTGTCCAATACATTGCTCAAAACCTAAACCTTACACCTGATTATCTAAGAAGTTTGTTAAAGAATTTGACTGGTCAAACAACCCAACAATTAATACATGCCAAATTAATAGAAAAGGCAAAGATTAAATTATCAACGACCAATTTATCTGTAAGTGAAATAGCTTATGGATTAGGGTTTGAATATTCACAATCTTTTAGCAAGATGTTCAAGTCTAAAACAAAACAAACCCCTATAGAATTTAGATCATCATTTTACTAGAAGGAAAATTTGCAAGCTTTAATTTCATAAAAAACCAAACGAAATATGTACACAAGAAAAGTCTATAAATTATGGGATATGGCAAAATGGACTCGTTATGAGACCTTTTTGTTTATTGCAATTATTACAATAATTGTGGCATTGTTTTACTTTTTAGATTTGGAATGGCTTAGGATACCTTGGACACCTTTAGCATTAATAGGAACTGCTGTTGCATTTGTAATAGGATTTCAAAATAATTCAGCTTATGGACGAATTTGGGAAGCGCGTAAAATTTGGGGTGGAATAGTAAATACTTCAAGGACTTTTGGAATGTTTATACAGGATATGGTAAACAATGAGCACACAAATGAAAAAGTAACTGAAGAAGAATTACGCCAAGAAATCAAGATCTTAACCTTTAGACATATTGCGTGGATGACAGCTTTGCGTCACGCTATGAGAGTTTCTAAACCGTGGGAAGCTCTTATGCACGAAAGATCTAATAAAGAATTTGCCAAGATTTTAAGTCCGCCAGAATGGAAGTCAAACGTTGAAGAAGATATGAAACCCTATCTTTCCAAAGAAGATTTAAAATAAACGATGAGTAAAAATAATAAGCAAACTGCGTTGATGTATCTACAATCCAAGCATCTTAAGAAGTTGAAGGATAAAGGACTAGTATGGGAATTTTCATTCTTGCGACTTGAAACTGTTTTACATGAGTTGATTACATTGCAAGGAAAGACAGAACGGATAAAGAATTTCCCTTATCCTAGGCATTTTGCCACATTGAATCATTATTTTATGTGGATTTTCGTATTGTTATTGCCTTTAGCAGTTGTCCCTCAATTTGCAGAAATCGGTAAAGATATAGCTTTAATTAATCCTGTAATTGGTTCGTTTTTCGTATGGTTATCAATTCCATTTTATGTAGCTGTTGCATGGGTTTTTCACACCATGGAACGAATAGGAAGGACAGGAGAAAATCCATTTGAAGGGTCTGCTAATGATGTGCCTATTTCTACTATATCAAGAGGAATAGAAATAGATCTTAGACAGAATTTAGGTGAATCTTTAGAAGATATTCCTAAGCAATTTCCAGTAATTTATGATTCCCAAATGTAAGTGGTTGGATGAAATAATCAAGTAGATGTATCTCATTTGTTGAATGGGGTTTATATCGGTATTTTGGAAAATAATAATGAAACAAAACAATTCAAATTTGTTAAAGAATAATTCATTTGAAATACACTGAATATTTATTGCAAAAATGAAATTGTTGTATTTTCAAGTAAATAAAGAAAGTGAAGGCTAGTTATTTACTTTGTCATTTTTTGAAATGATTTAGAAACATTAAGCCATAAAAAAAACGGATAGCCAATCACTTGGTCTATCCGTTTTAATTTATATCGTTTCTTTAGTGCATTAACAAAAATGTCCGTACACTTTCTTTAGGTGCTCACTAATTGTTTGTGCATTATTACCTTCGATATGGTGTCTTTCCACCATGTGAACTAATTTCCCATCTTTAAATAAGGCAATTGATGGAGACGAAGGAGGGTAGGGCAACAAAAATTCTCTTGCTTTTTCGGTTGCTTCCTTATCTACTCCAGCAAAAACCGTATACAATTTTGTAGGCTTTTTTTCTCCGTCCAATGACATTTTAACACCAGGTCTTGCATTACCAGCTGCACAGCCACATATAGAGTTTACAACTAATAAAGTCGTTCCTTCTTGCTGTTCTAGCTTGTTTATCACTTCTTCCGTAGAAGTTAATGATTCGAATCCAAATTCTGTTAGCTCCTTAGCCATCGGTGTAGTTAATTCTATAGGATACATATATATTATTTTCTATTTATCTAAAATTTACATATTTTGCCAACGCGACAAAATTAAACTCATTTACTCCAACACAAAAGTAATGGACTTCGTTTATTTTGTAGTGAATTTTATAGCCCTTTATTAGATTTCACCCATAATCCACAATTGAAATTACAATTATGATGAAGTACTTTTGTTTTTTATGCTGCTTATTAACTGTAGCTTGTACACGTACTGAAATCCCTTTCGGAAACGTAGAAAATTGCGATCCAAACATAAGCTATAACGAAAATGTTTCTGAAATAATAAATAAATCATGTGCCTATGTAGGTTGTCATGTCAACAATACGGCACCTGGTAATTATAATAGCTATGAAGGAATGATTGCCAATTTAAATAACGGAGAATTTTTAACTAGAGTATTATCAATAAAAGATATGCCTCCTAGTTATGCACCAGAAGGAAAACCTAAAGAATTGACCACAGAAGAATTAGAATTAATTACTTGCTGGGCTGAAAACGACTATCCACAATGATGAGATCAATACTATTATTTGCATGTCTTTTGGGCGTAAGCCTTATCCATGCACAAGAATTTGCTGAAGAAGCTTTTAATGACAGACGAGTGATCAACTCACATTCTGTAGAAATGCTTGAACAAGGCTTAATGGACTTTCGTGTCTACCACAGATTCGGCGATTTCGCTGGGGCGCAAGGTGGATGGCAAAACTTCTATGGATTAGAAAACTCTGCAGATGTAAGTTTTGGATTTGATTATGGAATTAATGACAATATAAATATCGGAATTGGGCGGTCGAAAGGAGCTGGCGAATTAAGACAGATCATTAATACTTTTGGTAAAGTTCGATTGATGCGACAACAGGTAAATGGCAGGAATCCATTGTCTATAACTGTCCTAGGAGTTGCGAATATTTCTACAATGCCGAAAAGTGAAACTTCAGGAGTGCTTTCATTTTTTCCTGAATTCTCGAATCGACTTGCTTACCACACACAGTTGATGTTTGCTCGAAGATTTAGCGATAGAATTTCAGCACAATTAAACTTGAATTACACCTACAGAGACATTGTATATACCTATGATCAGAATGATATTGTAAGTATTGGTTTTAGCACAAGAGTAAGAGTGACTAAAGCTACTGCCTTGATATTTGATGGAACTTATCCGGTCCTTGTTGATCAACGAGAAACTCCTGAGACGTATCATTTTCCATTGAGTATAGGAGTTGAATTTGAAACTGGAGGAGGACACGTTTTTCAGCTAAACTTTACTAATGCTAAAGGAATTTCAGAAACCGACTATATACCCTATAGTTTTTCTGATTGGTCTAAAGGTGAATTCAGAATGGGATTCACAATTGCTCGTAAATTTACCGTAATATAAGCCTATGATAAAGTATTTTATTTTCGTTTCTATTGTTGGTTTTATGTATTGGGTCGGGGCCCAAAATGATGAAATTGGAGAGATGGGTGATATGCAAGTACAAAAAGTGCTTGAAGAACTGGGCGCTGTGAAGTCACCGAATTACCCAAATAAAGTGCTGCCTGGTGCATCAGCAGAAATAGGGGAGAATATAGTAAAGTATGGTAATTCCAAAGGAATGGATGGCAACTTTACAAAACGTCAATCCAAGCATTTTGTATGTACTTCATGTCATAATGTAGAAAAAGAAAGTGCTTTTCTTAATGTTGAAGATCCTCAAGAAAGATTAGAATTTACGGCAGAAAAAGGTCTCCCATTTGTTCAAGGCTCACCTTTATATGGAATCGTGAATAGAGTCAGCTTTTATAATGGAGATTATAAAAAGAAATATGGCGACTTAGTTGATAAAGCTCGAAATGATATTCGTGAAGCGATTCAATTGTGCGCTGTTGAATGTAGTCAAGGTAGAGCCTTAAAACCATGGGAAATAGAATCTATTCTTATGTACTTGTGGAATATAGACTTGAAATTAAAAGATCTTAATTACTCACAAGAAGAGCTCGACAAAATTGAATCAGCAATATACGAAGGAAGAAACCCTCAAGAAGCAATTACGATTATTAATGCTAAATATTTAGATCATTCACCTGCAACTTTCGTTAACCCGCCAGAAAATTACAAAAAGGGATTTGAAGAAATAACAGGTAATCCTGAGAATGGGAAGCTCATTTATGATAATGGCTGTCTACACTGTCATATGAAAAATGATTATTCATACTATGAACTGGATAATGAGAAAATGACTTTTAAGCAGCTTAAAGCTAGAATGAAAATTTATGATCAACGGTCAATTTATCATGTGAATAGATATGGTACAAAACCCATGGCTGGCAAAAAAGCATACATGCCACATTATACACTTGAAAAGATGAATAATCAACAATTGGAAGATTTAAGATCCTATATCTTAAAAATGTCAAAATAATTTTATTTTTTTTATTTAGTAGTTATTTTTATACACAAATCTGATGATTAGATTTTAATACATTAGACATAGAATTCATATGTCTCATCATATGGTTTCGTTGTGTTAATTAAAAGTGAAAGAGGCACTTTTTGGCACATTTTTCGCTCTATTCAATGTTGTAATGTAAACTATCTTACATTTTAATTTTTTGAATAAAGAGTAGACTTTCTCATTATTCTAATTATGTGAAATGAAAGAAACTTTGAAATGGCAAAAGCCATAATGAGGATTTTTCAAGAATTATAATGAAGGATGATTTTGAGTTTATCTGTTTAATAAAATTGAATATGAAAAGATTTAGACTTAACTATGAAAGTAGCATTACAAAATGTGTGTCCTTTTAATTATTTAACGTCAAAGTATTGTATGAACATTAATAACGATAAATTACGTTTGGTTATCAAGAGTCCTTTAACTATGAGAAAGAGGTTAATGTTTGTCATTAACAAGCTCTCTCATCAATATGAGTCTCAATCTTCCCCCATAAGAATCAGAAAGATCACATTAGCTGATGGATACAGCTATAGAATTAAATAAGAATTATCCTAGAATGTATTATAAAAAAACGGAGCTTCAGAAATGTTGTTCTGTTTTTTTATTAACTGGAATTTGAGTTAAAATGTCCTTTAGCAAATCTTAGAAAACGCCAGTATTTAGGCGAGTTAGTGAACATTTAGCGGGCTAAATGGAGCTATCTCAACGAAGATAATGGTGAATTTCTATGATTCTTTTTACATATGACTAATTCAAGTTGAAACTCTATTTGTATACTCAGCACTTAAGATTATGTTTTTAATCACTTGCAAATCAAAAAATGCATAAGCAAGGTAACCTCGAATTCAGGTTATTACATTTGTTTTTTTATTTTTGGGTTTAACCCAAAACGAACATGAACTTCCATAAACTTTTAGTGTGCCTCTTCTTTGCTGTAAGCTTGTTTATTTCTTGCTCCAGTACTAATATTAAGTTATATTATTTTCCTATTCATCAAGAAGGAGATACAAAAATATTTAAGTATATAAATCCTACTGACCCTGAGTTTTCCGAATACTGGGAAGTGATTTCAGATCCATATGAAAACTCTATTATCACCCATTCTTATAATGCTGATTTTACGAAGTATAATACCTTCTATGAGCAATACGAAGAGGATGGTGCAAAGTTGATTAGCTACATTGATTATGAAAAATCAAAAGACGGATCTTGGAAAGAAATAAAAGCCGAAACAGTTAATGATGATGTTTTTAAATGGGAGAGAAAAAACTCCTATGCTTTTTCTGTTACGTATGTAAATAAGTTTGGCAGGTTCGAATTGATGAAACAAAGAAAAGATGTAGGATTTGAAACTCTTGAAATCATGGATGAAGAAGTAAAAGCTATAAAATTTGTTGATTCTTATTTTGTCAATGCACTCGATCAAGAAGACAAATATCAATTTCAGCAAATCAGTTATTATTCTGAAGGAATAGGTATGGTTAAATATGAAAGATATATTCCGAATTCTGGACTGAGAGTTCTTGAATTAGTGGAAATTATGGATGAAACCAAGTTCGCTAAGGAAAAAAGAGCCTATATGGAGGCTCAAGAAAAGGGTAACTAAATCAATTAATAAACAAAGTACCCATCGTCTCGCTTTTTCTTTCAGTTTCTTCCCACTCAGATTCTCCAGTTGATTCTGCGGTTATTCCTCCTCCTATGTATAAATAGGCCGCATCTTGAAATAACTGCATGCATCGAATATTGACATACATTGTGAATTCCTCTGCGGTAGAAGAAACAGCTCCTAAATATCCACAATACAAAGCTCTATTATGCAACTCTGTATCTAGAATTAAGTGTTTGCTTTTCTCATAAGGAAGTCCGCAAATCGCTGGGGTAGGGTGGATACGTTCTAAAAATTGTACTACATTTTTCTTGCTGGCAGAAAACTCAAATTCACTTCGTAGATGAAACAGTTTTCCCGCTTTGACAATATGAGGTTTTGATCTTTTGGTCAATTTATGATTCTTACTTTCTAAGTCAATTATATAATCTTCAACAAGTCTGTGTTCATCATATTCTTTTGATGTCCATACTTCTTCATCTGCACTATATTTAGTACCAGCTAATGCAACCGTTTTTATTTTATCTTCCTCATAAGTTAATAGAATCTCTGGGCTAGCTCCCGCCCATGTACCTTCTCCGTCTAAAGACAGTAAATAGCAAAATGCTTTTGGGTATGTTGCACATATTTTCTCAAACATAAGTGCTGGAGATTCGATAGATAATGAGATAGATTTGATCCGACTCAAAATTGCTTTTGAAATTCCTTCTATTTTAAATCTTTCCTTGAATGTATTAAATTGAGATAAATAATTCTCTTTCGACGAAATTATAGGTCTTTCTTTCGCTTCATATAATGTGAAGTTTTCACCTGAATATACAGTAATTCGACCTTTGTAAATCTTTGCTTTTTTATTTACAAAAGGACATAGGTAAAATGAATCTGCTCCTTCACCGATTGTAAAAAGCTGTGCTTTTTTTCCAGGATATCTGAATAAAATATGTCCCTTCACTGTACTTAGTTATTTCTCTACTATAACACATGGAACCTCACTTAGTTTCCAGTCTATCACTAAACCTCCAGCTAAACTTCTTGCTATTTTATCCCCATATAAATATTCGCATAAATATAAAGCAGCTTCGAAGGATTTAGCTCCTCCTGCTGATGTGATAAACTTTCCATCATGAACAAAAAGAACAGAATCTCTGACGTCTAAGTTTGGGAACATTTCTCTATATTTTTCAATGTCGGAAGGAAAAGTTGTACTTGCTACATTGTCTAAGATCCCAGTTTTCGCTAAGACAAATGCCCCATCACAATGTGAGGTCACAAATTCAGCTGTAGTAGCCTTTTCTTTAACCCAAGAAATCATTCGTTCATTTTCTAAATCTGTGTCGAGATGATGTTCAGCACTAGGAACGACAAGAATATCAATTGTAGGATTGTCTTCGAAAGAGTAGTCTGGCATAATCCGCATTCCTTCAAATGTGGTGACAGGTTTCCCATTTTCTGAAATCATGAATACATCCATTTGCTTGATTCCTTTTCTGTACTGTGTATGTTGAAAAATATCGTAAGGCGCTGTTAATTCGGTATTATACACACCATCCATTATTAAAATTCCCACTTGGTAACGATCAGTATTGGCTTGATGCACTTTGTCGGGCATTTCCATTTTTTTTTCAACTTTGGGCTCCGACCCACAAGAAATAAATAGAGCAAGATATAAGACAAAAATGGAGATAGTTTTATTCATGTCGCCAAAGATAATACAGTATCTACTTAGATTTCTTCAATGCATATGATTATTCTTATATTGCGTCTCGTTTTAAACCTTTATTTATGAAAAAGATTCTTCTTTTAATCACTGTTTTCTTTGTTACAGGAATGTATAGCTTGAGGGCTCAAGGCCCAAAGGAAATAACCTTAGAAGACATATGGACTAATTATTCTTTTTATGCAAAATCAGTTCCAGGATTCAATTTTTTACAAGACGGAAAACACTACACCCGCTTAGTAGATGGTTCTGTGAAAAAATACGATCTCGTTACCGGTGAATTCTTATCCGATATTTATACTCAAGAAGGTATGAATTCCTATACTTTTTCCCCAAATGAAAAACAAATATTAATTAAAACGGATAGTGAACAGATTTACCGTAGATCTTCAAAAGCGATTTACACTGTCCTGGATCTAAGTACGCGAAAGAAAACTTCTGTTTATACAAAAGGTTTAATTAGTAATGCACATTTTTCTCCAGACGGTACAAAAGTTGCTTTTACAAGTACAAATAATCTGTACTACAAAGATCTGAAAACAGGAGATGTTATTCAAGTTACCGATGATGGAATATATAATGAAGTCATTAACGGAATGGCGGACTGGGTGTATGAAGAGGAATTTGGGTTTACTCGAGCATTTGAATGGAATGCAGATGGGACAAAGATTGCATTTATTAAGTTTGATGAGTCGGCAGTAAAGGAATTCACTATGACTGGATATCACAATGCTCTTTATCCCGATTATTATACCTTCAAATATCCAAAAGTTGGAGAAAAGAATAGTGAAGTAAGTGTTCATGTATATGACTTGGCAGACAAAACAACTTTCGATGTAAATCTTAGTAAAAACATAGAATATATTCCTAGAATAAAGTGGACAACTGATGCACGTGATCTTATAGTTTTTACGATGAATAGATTACAAAATGAATTAGAGTTACTAAAAGTTGATACAAAAACAAAAAGTACCTCTTCATTACTTAGCGAGAAAAGTCAATGGTACATTGATGTTCATGATAATATGACCTTTATAAACGATGGAAAGGAATTTTTATGGACAAGTGAAAAAGACGGATACAATCATATTTATCTCTATGATTTAGTGGGAAAAGAAAAGGCCCAGTTAACCAAAGGGAAATTTGATGTGACGAAATTTTATGGCTATGACGAGAAAAGAGATAGAGTCTATTTTCAAGCTGCTCGAAAATCTGCTATGGATAGAGAAATTTATTCTGTAAATTCAGATGGAAAGAAGATGAAAGTAGTTTCAGATAAAAATGGAACTAATGGTGCTCAGTTTTCTAGTACTTTCGATTATTATGTGTTGAGTCACAGTGATATAAACACACCATCAAGCTATGTTGTGCACTCCAACGATGGAAAAGCACTCCGATCTATTGTCGATAATAAGAAAGTGAAAAAGTTGATGACGGAGCATGGTGTTACTTCTGTTGAATTTATGGAAGTTCCTACTGATGATGGTGTTAAATTGAATGCATATATCATGAAGCCTAACAACTTTGATCCTTCAAAAAAATATCCAGTTTTTATGTATGTGTACGGTGGACCAGGAAGTCAGACTGTAACGAATAGCTGGAAAGGGCAAAATTATTGGTGGTTCCAAAAACTTGTTGCTGAAGATTATATTGTTGTAAGTGTAGATAATAGAGGAACAGGAGCAAGAGGAGAAGCTTTCAAAAAGATGACATATAAAGAACTGGGAAAGTATGAAATTCAAGATCAGATAAATGCTGCGAAATATCTAGCATCAATGGACTATGTTGATGGAGAAAGAATCGGTATGTTTGGCTGGTCATATGGTGGCTATATGTCTTCTTTAGCAATAACTAAGGGTGCGGATGTTTTTAAAGCTGCAATAGCAGTAGCGCCAGTTACTAACTGGAAATGGTATGATACAATTTATACAGAAAGATATATGCAAACATCTAATCTGAACCCAAATGGCTATGAAGATAATTCACCAGTTAATTTTGCGGAATTATTAGAAGGGAATTATTTGTTAGTTCATGGGAATAGTGATGATAATGTGCATTTTCAACATTCTGCAGAAATGGCAGCAGCATTAATTGCTGCCAATAAACAATTTGACACCTATTTCTATCCTAATAGAAATCATGGGATTTATGGAGATAATGCACGAATTCATTTATATACTAAAATGCATGATTTCATTTTAGAAAACTTATAAGAGTGAGTAATAATAAACACACAGCAGAGATAGTGAATAGGAAGGTGAAATTCGAGTATTTCATCACTCAGGAGTTTGAAGCTGGAATTCAATTAAAAGGAACAGAAGTGAAATCATTGCGCGCTGGTAATGCGCATATGAATGATGCCTTCTGTAGTTTTGAAAACGGTGAGCTTTATATTCGAAACCTATATATTTCGGAATATGAGATGGGTACGGTTTTCAATCACGAACCAAAAAGAACTAGAAAATTACTACTTCGTAAACCTGAATTAAGAAAAATATCGAAACGAGTAACAGAGAAAGGAATGACTGTTGTTCCTTACAAGATTTACTTTAATGATAGAGGTTTTGCAAAGATAATGATTGTCTTAGGCCAAGGTAAAAAGACGTATGATAAACGAAATACGATAAAAGACAGGGATAATAAAAGAAATCTTGATCGGATGAAGAAAGATTTTGGGTGATAGCAATGAACAATAAATAAAAACATAGAATCTTAGCCTTTCTTGAATAGCGTTTTAATGCAAGATGTAGACTTCCTTTTTGATTTAAAATCTACTTTACCTCATCATATTCAAGAACTAAATAAAATGTACCTGGATAAGGAATAAAATAAGTCCCTGAAATTTTATTCTTATAAAAACATTTTGAACTTTGGTCACAAACTTTTTTCATTAGTCCATCTTCATATAAATAAATACCAGGTTTGTCTATGCTGCTTGATAATTCCATATGGTTTTTTGGAAGTTCATCATATGAAAAATATGTTGTTCTTTTATCAAATTCAACTTTTAACCATTGACCATTTTTGGAAGGTTGATCGGAAGAATTGTAAACGAAAAATAGGTCGGGAATGATTAATCCGTCATGTAAAAAAGAACGTATTTGTCGAGAAAGAAATAATTGGTTTTAGATCTATTTTCGACTTCTAGTACCAATCGTTCATCTATTTTTTGAGTAAGTAAATTTGCCTCTAATCCACTATACAAAGTATATTGATCTTTTGAGTAGATTTTTTTTAAGCTATCTAAACTTTCAAATTCTATTAGATCTATTTTTTCATAAGAATTCTTTTTTCTGACGAAATCTTTAATTTGAGTTATCGAACATCCTGTGAAAAGAATTAAAACAAAAAATAAAACGGAAATAGATATATTTAAACTTTTCAAATCGATTATATTTATTCGTACTTTCTATTCAGAAGTAGACTAAGTTTTCTAAAGCAACAGTATAAAATTTTAGGAGACATTGTTCAAAGTTCTTTCCTCCTACAAGTTATAATCATCACATTTTCCCCATCTCTTCCTTCAACAAATTATAACTCTCGTCACTCAATGCAGCCAGTGGTAATCTAACTTCTTTACTTCCAAAACCTAAAATTTCTTGTGCTGCTTTTATTCCTGCCGGATTCCCTTCCTTATAAATCCACAAGTAAATTCTGAAAAATTCATGTTGGATCTTTACAGCATCCGTGTAATTTCCGTCTAAGGCAAGATCAATCATCTGTTTAGTTTGCTTAGGATAAGCATTTGCAATTACAGAAATCAATCCCTCCCCACCATTTGCCATCATAGCAAGTGCTAGCTCGTCGTCTCCTGAAGTTAGAAAAAAGTCTTTCGGCTTGTTTCTAGTAATATGTATCGTTTGGATAAGATCACCACTTGCTTCTTTCAATCCAATAAATACTTTTGAATCATGAGCAAGTCTTGTTGATGTTTCCCATTCTAAATTTGACTTCGTTCTACCTGGAACATTATAAATAATAATAGGAAGAGGTGCTTTTTCAGCAATCTTCATATAATGTTCATACATCCCTTGTTGAGGAGGTTTTACATAGGAAGGAGCACTAATCATTAAGCTATCTAAACCTGTCATATCAAAGCGTTCAAACTTGTCAATAACATCACCAGTATAAATCTCACTAAAATTACCAGCGACAATAGGCACTCTCTTTTCAGTCTTGTCTATAATAAATGAAAGGACTTCTTTTTGTTCTTTTTCATTTAATAGATTGCACTCTCCTGTAGAACCAAGTGCTACAAGATAATCAGTTCCATTTTCAATTTTATGATCTATTAATCTTTCAAGCGTATGAAAATCAATTTTACCGTTTACAAAAGGAGTAGTTATTGCTACTCCCATGCCTGTATACCTCTTATATGTTTCTTGTGATCTCATTAAATAGCCAACTTGTCAAGTGTGATTTGAATATCTTTAAAGGCAGTTTGTACATGTCCCGGTTCCTTACAATCAATTATCAAGTTATTGTATTCTAAGTCATCTGCTTCTAGCCCTATTTTAAATTTAGCAACTGAAACTGCATTTATATAATGAATGAAGTTACGATGAGTAGGATTTATAGTAATTAAAATATCAAATGGGGTTTGAATAAAATTCTCTATTTCTGGGCTGGCAGGAATTCCTACCCAATTTATATCTTTTTGACAAAAGAAGATAGATGATTCTTCTTCTAAGACTTTCACATCCAAGTAAGCAAATTTCTCTACTTTTTTTCCTTTTCCTTCCCAGTCTTTAATGACTTTTTCCAAACTAGTAATACTATCAATCGAGGATTGATCCACTAATATCCCTATATAGCTAGATAAATTTTTAGATTCCTTTTTGACATTTTTCAAAGCTTTCAACCTGTTGTTGAGATTTCTTGAAAATAACCAATCTTTTAACCACTTCATCCTATCATTATTTTTCTACGACTTCCTTCTTCTTTTTTGCCTCTTTTTTCTTTTCGGATTTAGTTTCTTTTTTCGTTTTTGTACCTGGGAACATATCTTCTATGTAACTGTCTTTTGTCATTTCAATAAAACGTCCCATTTTACTATATTTATCAATCCTTCTCTGAACCAATTCATCTTTATCCAATGCCATTAATTCAGCTAATTCTTTCTTTATATGTAGACGTAATGTCTTTGACATTTTCTCTCTATCGGTATGAGCTCCGCCAAGCGGTTCTTTTATGATTTCATCAACTAATCCATAAGACAACATATCCTCAGCTGTCAGTTTCAATGCTTCTGCAGCTTCTTGTTTGTGATCCCAGTTTTTCCATAATATGGAAGAACAAGACTCAGGGGAGATGACGGAATACCATGTATTTTCAAACATACATACTTTGTCTCCTAAACCTATTCCTAGTGCTCCACCACTTGCTCCTTCACCTATTACATAGCATAAGATCGGTGTTCGCAATTGTGCCATTTCAAATAGATTTCTTGCGATAGCTTCCGCTTGACCTCTTTCTTCAGCTTCTAATCCAGGATAAGCACCAGGCGTGTCGATTAAGCAGATTACAGGCATAGAAAATCGCTCTGCTAATTTCATTAATCGCAATGCTTTTCTGTAGCCTTCAGGCTTGGGCATACCAAAGTTACGTTTAATTTTTTCTTGTGTATCA
>CAYOIL010000064.1:0-16241 GCA_964403985.1 uncultured Saprospiraceae bacterium | reverse complement strand
TTCTATAGTTTTGTGAGATGTTGGCGTAAACTTTCATACTTTTATTTACCTGAAAAGTTGAACCTAATCCAAATAATAGAAAATCTCGAGGTATATTTTTATTTTCATTTAATATTTGAGTATTTATTGGATTACCTGCAATATCATAAGTTACTTGTTGATATGAGCCCTCGGCTTTTGTCCTTATGAATTCATAACGAATGCCAGGAACAATAGAAATTTTATCGGTAAGGTAAAAGATTTGTTCTGTAAAAAATGAAATATTTTGATTTGGAAAAACAAAAGAAGATTGATTTGGATAGTCTTGATAGATGCTATTAAATGAATCAAAATTAGCATCAACACCAGTTGATCCAGCACCTTGAAAGGAGGTGTTTTGAGATTGAAAATATTTACTACCAATTAATAAAACGGTTTTTCTATTCCCTATTTCTTTATTAAGTATGAATTTACTTTCAATGCCATAATTATTGAATTTATCAGAAATCAAATCTCTCGGAGAAATATATTCTCCTTCGATATTTTGTTCATCTAATCCAGTAATAGGATTCTCATTTAAAGCGATGGGGTTACCTCTGAATCCAATAGAACTTCTTTTTGCATTTAAATGAAATAAACTTATACTTAACTGAGAATTTTTTGAAATATCATGTGTATAGAGGAGGTTATATAATTTCCAGTTAACGTCAAACCAGTTTCTTTCTCTTGTACTTAGATCTGGATTATCTAAAAATTGGCTATCCGTTAATCCACCTGCTTGAGCTGCTAAATAATCGAAATAAGTAAATTCAGCTTTTAATTTAATTTTCGGCGTAATCCTATATGTTAAATTTCCAATACAGTTAATTGAATTAAATTTTGAATTATCTCTAAAACCATCACCTCTCTTATAATTTAAAATAAAATTGCTTGATATTTTCCCTTTATTTAAACCTACTCTATTAAAAGTATTCAAAAAATTAAAAGATCCTATTGTCTGATTTGATTCTATTTCTAAGCTCTTTGAAATTGGTATTTCTTTTAATTTGAAATTTATTAATCCTCCGAATTGTGTCCCATATTGTAGTGAACTAGCCCCACGAAGAATTTGAATCTGCGAGATTGCTTCACTAGGTGGCGAATAATAATTCTCAGGATAACCTAAAACATCTGCACTTATGTCATAGCCATTTTGTCGCGTATTAAAGTTTGCAGTTCTGGAAGGATCAAGTCCTCTTCCGCCAATAGATAATTGCAATCCACCATCACTTCCTTCATAGATATTTAAGCCTGTTACTTGAGCATAAACTTGTCTTCCTTTATTTGATGCAAGATTTCCCTCTACTAAATCCATTACAACAACTTCATTCTTTTTACCTGCATATAAGGAGGTACCTTCTACATCTTGCATTTTTTTAATTGCAAATATTTCTTTTCTTTTAGCTTTAATTTGGACTTCTGTTAACTTGATAGTTAGTGCCTTAAGATATATTGTATCTTTTGTTTCTTTGATCAAATTGACAGACCATACTTTCGTTTCAAAAGATTCACTAAAAGCAGTAAAAGAAATTTCACCTTTTTGCAAATCTTTAAAAACTATAACTCCTTTTTCATTTGAATCTTTTATAATATTTCGTTCATTAATAATAACAGTTACTGATGGGATTGAAATTATGCTATTATTTATAGAATCCTTAGTTATAAATTGTACGTCATAAGTCAATTGACTGTATCCTTTTGTTAATAGAAAAGAGAGAAAAAATAATATAATGAATTTGTTTTTATTTCTCATTTAATGGGGCTAAAATAGAGTTGTAATTTGAAGATAATGTATAATTCAAAAGGTTAGTATTAGGTAATACAAATACTTGTGATCTCCTTGCATTTAAAGAAACATAACTTTCCACGTAAACTTCTATATTTTCATGACCGTCATTTTCGAAATGTTTGGCAAGATAGTGAGCGTATTCTATTATGAAATCTACTTGAGTAGACATTTGTTTCTCTTGAAATGGAGTTAAAAAGTCAGCGTTATTTACTGTGAATTGTTTTTTTGAAAAACTATCAACTATTTTGAATTCAGCAATTCCGGTCTTCTCCATTAACATTACTCTCCATGAAAACCTATAGCCCATTTCGTTCCAAAAAATATTTCCATCTTGTAATAAATATCGCCATGGAATTAGAAGCTGAGATATTAGAATTAAGCTCAATAAAACTTTTTGGGCTCGAGCCCAAAATTCATGTACATTAAGACTATCAGTAGTTAACAACTGCTTAGAAAGATTCGGAATAATAATGGAATAAAATGACAATATTTTATCGTGAAAACCAGGGCTAAAAAACAACAAAACAGAGCCCATCATAATATAAGGAAACATTCCAATTGGAAATAATAAAGCAGTAAGTACATGAAAAAATATTATTAATAAATAGGAAGCAATACGAGTCTTTTTATTTATTAAAAAGAATATAATGAATGTATCAAAAAGCATTCCAGCCCAACTAAAAGCATAATGAATGAATTTGCTATGCATTAAATTGTCAAAAAATGCAAAATTAAATTTTGAAGGTAACCATAAACTTAATGGCATTGCCTGTAATAACCAGTCATAATTAAGTTTAGCAAGTCCTGCATATACATAAACGATAGCTATAAGAATCTTTAAAACATCAATGTTATATCTTGGAATATATTTAATTGGTGAGATTCTTCGTAAATAAACATCAAATGATAATAATCGATTCGCTGGTAAAAAAATTAAAACAAAACTAATTATCGAAATAAAATAATAATGGTTGAGGTAGGTTGTCTTATCAATTAATTCTATATAAGTAAAAACAATAAAGAAGATTGAAATTGATGTTTTATAGAAAAAACTAATAGTTATGCCTATAGAGCAAATTAATAAGATTAAAAATAAAATGTAGGTATATTCTCCAAAGTCTTTAACCCAATTAAATCCTTGATAATGAAAGTGAAAGCTTGGATTTATATATAATTTATCTATCCATCCGTTATAACAAAATCTTATAGTACCTAAAATCATTAAGATCCCAAAAAAAATCCTAAAATTCACTAATGGTGAAATACTAATATATTTTCCAAAGTATTGATTCATTAATCTCCATCAGCATCTACAAAATCAACTTGAATATTTAATTGCTGTAGCATGTCCACTTTAAGAAGGATGACATTTTTTTGTAAAGCATCAAATAATTCTAGCATTTTCACATTATCAGATTCTATTTGAAAGTTAAAATCTTCATTTATATTAGTACTTATACTTTTAGCAGTTGCCCAATTAGCATTTACGAGTTCAGCAATTTGTTCTGATAAATTTAAATCTGCAATACTATTAGAATATTGCGCTAATGAATTTCCATAAATGTTTTCATCAAATGCTTTGCCATTGAAAAAGTTTTCTACTGTTTCAAGGCTTGCGAGAAATAATCTTTTGTTTAGACTCTTATTAAAATTAGATTCAACGTTTTGCGGTAAAGGATTAACTGAAAATACTCCTGCTGGAATACCTATTTTACCAGCTCTAAGGTGTTTTTCATAATAAAAAAGGAAATCATTAACGAGCATATCATAAGATGCTGTTGCCGAACTTCCATCATTAGCTATGAATTCGTCACTATAGCCTTCGTTCCAACTATTTAATACATCTGTGCAAAGTGAATAAAGTTTATTTATCAATTCAGTTAAATACTTTGAATAAGATTCAGTTTTTAATAGATTTATGATATCAATATTAGAATTGGAAATTCCAAACAGTAAAAAATCTATTGCAGGAAACCCCTGTTCATCATATGTTGATGGAAGTTCTAGATTGTAATTACTTGATTCAATGTTTTTTAATAACTGATCTGTTTCACAAGGGTAAATATTCGTATAGTTTCTAATACTTAATTCTTCTCCTTTGCCAATATCATAAAGTGAAACTTTTTGCCATGAAATCCATGCTACTTCAAATGTATTTCTAAGATGAATTAATTTTATTTCATTTGGAGAGCTTTTAAAAAGTTCGTGAGCACTTTTCAAGGAATCCAAATTTTCCAAATAATTTTCCCAGGAAGGAATAATCAATCTATCTGCTATAAATGTAAGTGATTGTTTCCTATCGAAATTATCAACAGAAGCAGGGTCTTTCTCAACACATGAAAAGAAAGTACTTATAACAAATAAAAGTAAAATATTAGAAAGAAATATTTTCATAAGATTATTAATTAGCAGCTTCTTCAACAGTGAAATCAAATTTTGCAGCAATACTTTCTGACATAGCGTCTATTTCTTCATTTGTCAATGACCAGAATCCATTATCTTTTTCAAGAATTCCTATATATTCTGCTACCTCATTTTTATTAAAAAGTGTATTATTTCCTGTTGCATCTCTTGTGAATCGAAGACTATAAATAAATCCGTAGCCTTCTGATAAAGCGTGAAATGCGCCTCCATAATTATTTGAAGCTAAATCAATTTTGCTTTGTTGCAAATAATAAACAGCTCTTATACCAATTATTTCACTAAGTAATTTCTTAATGATTTCAGCTTGTTCATCTCTAACATCATAATTACCTGCTACAATTGCAGCTCTGCCTAATTTAAATGCGTCAAATATTTTTGAAGCTATACCTGTGAAATCATCATCGTTTTCTACCCTACTTAAGTATTTATTTAAAAAACTACCTTCACCTAATGTTGATAATGGGTCTTCAATATCTGAAGCTTGAGCAAATAAATAACCATATGCCTCATCCCATTTATGTTCCATAGCAGTATAAGATTTGTCATCTTCAGTAACCTGATTGTCATTATCATCTATATTTGACGCCTCATCCAGAACTGCATTACTTAAATAATTACTTACAATTTGATCTAATACTAAACATCCTATTAAGCTTTTTGCTAAAATTTGGTTATTTTCCATTCCTTTAGAATTTACATATCTTGTATTTGAGCCATCAGCTAGTTGGCCTGCCTTACCTTCTTCTGCTAATTCATATTCAAAAGGCTTTACAATAGTATACTGATTTGATATAAAAGATTCTAGTTTCGTCTTTATTTCAGTGCTTTCAACGGTATTTGAAGAAAAGATATCTTTGGATGCTGCAACTTTGGAACGAATACTTTTAGTAGCTTCATTAAGTTCAACTGATTCGAACGGATTTGCATCACTTCCATCAGTTTTTTCATTTGCAAACATTTCTTTTGCAATAATCTCATCTCTTTCTAATTTGCCCAGTAGATATATCAATTCTTCAGCCATTAACATTCTTGTAGTTTGTCCAGAGAAACTAACACTAGATTCGTTATTTCTTATAAAACTATAATCTGTTGGTGTTTCAATTGAGACATTTTTGTTTGGATTACAACTTATGAATATCAATATAATTGACAGTATAAGCATTAAATAATTATAGTTCATTTGACCTTATTTTTATTTAGACTAATTCAATATAAGGCAAAGATATGCGAATATTTAGGATAAAAAATAGTTATTTAGATTTTTTCTAAATAAAAGCGAAAATAAATAATTTAGCTTTAACAAGAGTAAGGTAACTATCTGAATGATAGAGATATATGTTGCAAGTGTTTATTTTAGAATTATTGTGGTTTGGCAAAAATATAATGCTATAACTACTTTTTAAGGTCAAGCGCTACATCTTCAATCATATCTTCTTGTCCGCCTACCATATTTCTATTACCTAATTCCAAAAGTATGTCCCTTGTATCTAATCCATGCTTGTTTGCTGCTCTTTCAGCATGTAATAAAAAACTAGAATAGACTCCAGCATAACCCAATGATAATGTCTGGCCATCAACTCTTACAGGTCGTACTTGTAATGGCCTTATAATATCATCAGCAATATCAATTAGTTTGAAAACATCAGAGTTTGTTTTATATCCCATTTTGTTCATTACAGCAATAAGAACTTCAAGTGGCGCATTTCCTGCACCAGCTCCCATTCCTGCTAGTGATGCATCTAATCTAGTGGCTCCGTGTTGTAAAGCCACAATAGTATTAGCAACACCTAAAGATAAATTATGGTGGCAATGTATCCCAATTTCAGTCTCTTGATTTAAAACTTGTTTAAATTCTTTTATTCTTTCAATAACACCATCCATCACTAAAGCACCAGCTGAATCTGTAACGTATACACAATCAGCACCTGCTTTTTCCATAATTTTTGCTTGTTTCGCTAGGTTTTTCGGGTCATTCATATGAGCCATCATCAAAAATCCACCTACATCTAAATTTAATTTCTTAGCAGCTTCAATATGTTGTATTGCGACATCTGCTTCTGTACAATGTGTTGCAATTCTTACACTCTTCACACCTATATTAGCTGCATGTTTCAAATCTTCAATAGTTGCAATTCCAGGTAAAATTAGTGTTGTAAGCCTTGCATTTTTTAAATTAGCTGCTATTCCTTCTAGCCATTCCCAATCAGTGTTACGCCCAAATCCATAATTAAAACTTGCTCCTGCTAAACCATCTCCATGCGCAATTTCAATTCCATCAACACCAGCTGAATCAAGCCTTTGAGCTATATCAAATACTTGGTCTTTAGTATATTGATGGGCAATTGCATGCATTCCATCTCTCAGAGTGACATCTTGAATAAATAATTTGTGCATAGAAAATTTAATTTAAGCAAATGTAAAATATTATAGTCGATACTTTAAGTGTGTTGATATAGTATATAAGTTTTTTTATCTAACAAATCTATAAATTAGTAACTCCTTTCACCTATCATTAGTCTTTAGTATATATAAATTAAAAACTATGCTTAAAAATTACTTTTTACTATTTTGTCTTTTACCGATTTTTTTAAATGCTCAACATTCAATTTCAGGAACAATTTCCGATTCTAGCGACGAAAAAATCTTTTTTGCAACTGTAGGATTATATAATGCAGTAGACAGTGTTTTGGTTAAAGCAAGCGCTTCAAATGAATTAGGTCAATATGAAATCAAAAACATAAGAGATGGTAATTACTACATGGAAATAAATATGTTGGGTTATAAAACAGAAATATTAGATAATGTTACATTTCCAGGTTATGATTCAAATACTGATATAGTTCTAAAAGAAAACACTGAAATAATCGATGGGATTGAAATTAAAGCAAGAGTTCCTTTTATGGAGCAGAAATCTGATAGACTTGTTGTCAATGTGGCAAATAATGTAACTTCTTTAAATAATAGCTTGCTCGATGTTATGAAACAAGTACCAGGAGTTATTATTGTTGGAGATAGATTGCGACTTGCAGGGCAGACTAATCCAACTATATTTATTAATGGAAAATCTACTAGATATATGGATGTAGATGCTTTATTAAGAGATATGCCAGGAGATAATGTTGAGAAAATTGAAGTTATTCATCAGCCAGGGGCAGAATTTGATGCTGCAGGCACAGGTCCTATAATTAATATTGTTTTAAAGAAAAACGTATTAAAAGGAACAAATGGTAGTGTTAAACTTGGTCTTGGGAAAGGTGAGAATTACAAATATAATATAGGAACAAGTGTTAGTCATTATGCTGGTAAACTTAATATAAATGGAAATCTATCCTATAGAGATAACCCGTATTTTGAAAGATTAGATTTAGTAAGAGTAATAGAAGGTACCACATATGATCAGATATCAGAAGATCCTAATTTTTCAAAAACATTGAACTCAGGGATTTCATTAGATTACGATATTACTGAAAAACAACGAATAGGAATTTCAACGAGATTTAGAAGAAATACTTCCGATTATGATATTTTGAATAAAACTTCAATAGATTTTGAAGACGAGGAAATAGATGACATTGAATTAAGAACAACAAATATTCAAGATAATGATTGGAATCTAATTACAATCAATCCATACCATTCTTTTGATCTTGATACTTCAGGTCAGAAAATTCTAGTTGATTACTTTTATGCACAATTTAATAGAAATGGTATAAGCACCTTAAGAAATAATATCCTAGCCAGCGATGTTTCATTTGTAGATCAACAATTTATCCAAAACGGTGTATCAAGGTTACAAGCTGCAAAGTTTGATTACATTAAGCCTATTAATGAAAAATTTAAATTGTCAACTGGAGTAAAAATTAGTACTGCTGATTTGGATAATGATTTTGGTGCATTTAATGAAGTAGATGGTAGTTTTAAGGAAATAGAAAATGAAAGTACAACATTCCTTTTTGATGAAAGAATATTTGCAGTTTATACAAAGTTGAATTGGAAAGTAGGAGAATGGGATGGAACAATTGGATTAAGATATGAAGATAGCAAGAGAGAAGGTTATGCAGTTCAGTTAGATACCACTAATACTAGTGCAGTTAATCAACTTTTTCCAAGTTTCAGCTTTGGAAGAACTGTATCTGGACCTTTAAAAGCCTCAATTGCTTATAGTTATAGAATAGATAGGCCTAGATACAATAGTCTTAATCCATTTAGAAGTTACTTGGACCCTTTTACTTTTAATCAAGGAAATCCTACATTATTGCCAGCCTTTACTCATAGTACTAAATTTAATTTGAGTTATGAAGGACAACCGTTTTTTAATATTGAATATAAATATACAGATGATGTGATGACGGATGTTATCAAGCAAAATAATATGACTGGTCAAACGAATCAAGTGACTGTCAATCTTCAAAATTTGAAAAATTTTAGCACAAGCTTATTTTTTCCACTTGACTTTATACCTAAATTGTCTGGTTACGGTGGAGTTATTGTGAATTATCTCGATTATACGAATGATGATATAAATCTATTATTCAACAGGTCGAGATGGACATACACAACTTTTTTATCGACTGAATTCACATTGCCGTGGGATATTAATGCAGAAGTAAGTGGTTGGTATAATAGTGGTGAATTGGATGGAGTATTAGTTGGAGAATATTTATATGGAGGTGATGTAGGATTTAGTAAAAAAGTTTTAAACAATAAAGGAAGGATTTCTGTTGGAATTGATAATCTTCTATTTAGACCTTTTATTGGAAGCGTTGAATATGAAGGAGTTGACCTTGATGTTATATCTTATTGGGATGCACCTGTTGCAAATATTAAATTTAGTTATAAATTTGGCAATCAATTCATGAAAAGAAAAGAAAGACTAGGAGGAAGTGGAAATGAAGTTCTTAATAGAGCAAACGAATAATACCCATAAACTTAAGACGCAATTGAAAATGAGTTATGATTCCATTTGAATTTAATTATTCGAATGGGATCTTCTTCATTTTACGGGTTAGTTCAATAATTTTAAAGATTGCAATACTCAGTAATATCATTTCATGTTCTTCGGAATTGTTTCTAACCAATTGAAAAGCTCTTGGATTTACTGTTCTTGCCGTATTAATGTTTACTAAGCTACCAACAAATTCATTAACAACATGAATTTGCCACCATTCTGCATTTGTTACTTTGATAGATGCAAGAATACTTTTTTTCGTAAGATGTAACTTGTTATCTTTTTTGAAGTCGCCTAGATATTGATTGTTGACATAAAAAGAGCATGTGTCACCTTTCAAAATGTAATTGAATACATATTTCGTTGTTGAAGCTACTATTACTGAAACATCTCCTATCGCAGGTATCTTTTTCCATATGTATGCTATCATATGTTCTTGATAAATAGAGCAAATTATTCCTTCAACAGAACTTGAAAAAGCAGATTTTACTTTTCTTTTGTCTTGAATTAAGGACATTAATTCAAGCTCATCTCCAGACCAATCAACTAAATTTTCTAATAAAGGATTAATTTCATCAAGAGCTTCTGCTAACTCTTTTTTGAGTCTAGACTTACCCGTAAAAAAGTATTCTAAAAATGATAACATAAGTTAAAATTACGGATATAATCGAGAATTTTTGAAATCCAGTGTTTATAAATAAAAATATTATTTATAAATAAGATCTTAAGGATTGGTTGTTGTATGATTTTTTTAATCTTCTTAAAGATCTATCTCTAATTTGTCTTACTCTTTCTCGAGTAAGGCCGTGACGATTTCCTATTTCTTCTAATGTTTGTGGTTGTTTACCTTTTAAACCGTAATAGTCGCTTAGGATTTCAATTTCTCTTGGGCTTAAGCGTTCTAATCCAAATTTGACTTCTTCAATTAAACTTTTCTTCATCAAATTTTCATCAGGAGAGTTTCCTTCTATTTCTTGAATAAGATCTAATAATGTTGAATTTCCATCATCACCACCAATGGGCGCATCTACAGATACATGTCTACTAGTATTTCCTAAAATTGATGTTATTTCATTTTCAGGAATACTTAGAATTTCTGACAGTTCTTGATGAGTAGGTTCTCTTTCACATTGTTGTACAAAACTAGTATAGGCTTCATTTACCTTATTGTAGTTACTGACTTTATTCAAAGGAAGACGAACCATACGTGAGTACTCCACGATAGCTTGTAATATAGATTGTCTTATCCACCATACTGCGTATGAAATAAACTTAAATCCTCTAGTTTCATCAAATCTTCTTGCAGCTTTCATCAAGCCTACATTTCCTTCATTGATTAAATCGCTAAGAGATAAACCTTGGTTTTGATAATTTTTAGCAACAGATACAACAAATCTCAAGTTTGCTGTTGTTAAATCTTCCAAAGCTTTTTGATCCCCTTTCTTTATTTTTTTTGCTAACTCTATCTCTTGTTGAGCATTTAGCATAGGAATATTAGCAATCTCGTTAAGATATTTATTGAGAGCTAGGCTCTCTCTGTTTGTTATTTTATTGGTTATTTTTAATTGGCGCATAAAGAAGTAAATCTACTATTTCCGATCAACAAGTTAAGATAGTTGGAAATTTGAATAATGTCAAATAATAATAAGATTATGTTGTTAAAGTTTCACCAACTGCTAAAGCCGCACTTGTCATAATGTCTAAATTTCCTGCATAAGATGGTAAATAATGACCTGCTCCTTCCACTTTTAAATAGACTGTTGTTTTTAAACCATAAGTACGACCTATACCTTCAATGAAAATTTTATTTTCTTTTGGGATTTCTTCAAATTGCACTTCTTGATGTAAACTATATCCTGGAACGTAAGATTGCACCTTTTTTACCATAGATTCAATTGAATGCTTAATATCTTCTTTCTTTCCACCTTTAGTCAAAGTAAAAACAGTATCTCGCATAATAATAGGTGGCTCTGCAGGATTTAAAATAATAATTGCTTTACCTTTTTGTGCACCTCCTACTCTTTCTATTGCATTAGATGTAGTTTCAGTAAATTCATCAATATTAGCTCGAGTTCCAGGACCAGCAGATTTACTTGCAATAGAAGCTACAATTTCACCATAAATAACAGGTTCTACAGAATTTATAGCAGCTATAATAGGAATTGTTGCTTGTCCACCACAAGTAACCATATTGATATTTCTTTCTTCTTTTAGTTTGCTTAAATTTACTGGTGGAATAACAAATGGACCTATGGCCGCCGGAGTTAAATCAATTATCTTTTTATTAGGATCATCTTCCGTTTTTTCCCAATTATATTGATGTGCTTTAGCAGATGTTGCATCAAATAAAAGATTAATCTCTTTATACACTTCCATTTCAAGCAAGCCATCTATCCCAGGATGTGTGGTTGCTATCCCTAGTCGACTTGCCCTTGCTAATCCATCACTATTTTCATCAATACCAACAAGCACAGCTACCTCAAGAACTTTAGAAAGCCTAATAATTTTAATGACTAAATCTGTACCAATATTACCTGAACCGATTATTGCAACTTTTCTTTTTATCATTCTGTGAAGTTTATACTTACGGAGCCTAAGCCTTGAAATTCGGCTATTAATGAATCACCAGCTTGAACAGAGATCATCGGGCCTAATGAACCAGATAAAATTATGTCTCCTTCTTCTAAAGGAGTATCCATTTCTATCATTTTTTTAGCTAACCAATAAAGTGCATTTATGGGGGAACCTAAGCAATCAGCACCATTGCCACTAGAAGCAATTTTTCCATTTTGCTTTAAATTCATAGTACATCGAATGATATCAACTTCATCAAGAGTTTTTGGGGTGTGCCCCAAAATGAAATGGCTAGAACTTGCATTATCTGCAATTGTATCTGTAATTTTCACCCTCCAATCCTTTATACGGCTATCTACAAGTTCAATAGAAGGTAAAACATAATCAATAGATTCAATTATATCAACAACAGTCATTTTGTCTATATCCAAATCTTGTCCTAAAATAAATGCAATTTCAGCTTCCGCTCTTACATTAAAAAAAGAATTCATTGAAATTGAATCACCTGTAAGTAACTCCTTATCATGGAATATACTACCAAAGTCTGGTTGATTGATATTAAATTGGTTTTGAACTTTTTTGGACGTAAGTCCTATTTTTTTTCCTATTAAACGAGAACCATTTTTTATCTTAAGATTATTATTGATTTGTTGAATTTGGTATGCTAATTCAATATCTGTATCCCCTATTTGTTCACTTAATGGATCAATAGGAATCATGCTTTTTTCTGCTTGAAAGATTCTATTAGCAAGTTCTTGAACATCCATAATTTTAATTTGAAATAAAGTTATCTAAATTTAAGACCTTACAAAGTGTTTAGACTCTATTTATTAGAAATCTTATAAGATGTAAGTTGTTTGTATATATCATCTTTCTTAAGAATAACTGAAGGGAAATGAGCATTATTTGGGCTATCTGGAAACGCCTGTGCTTCTAGACAAAGTCCTTGATAAGAGTCGTATTTACAATTATCTTTACCATCAAAATGATTGAGCGTATTTGCTAAGTATATTTGAAGCCCAGGTTGATCGGTAAAACATTCTAGCTTTAATCCAGAGATGTCAGAAAATACTGAAGCCGCTTTAGAATATTTCCCTTTATTTTTTAGAACGTAATTGTGATCAATACCTTTAGAATATAGAAATGGGTGTTTCGTAAAATCTAGAGAATTAAGTTGTTTTTTTAAATTAAAATCAAAAGGTGTATTTTTTACAGATTGTATTACTCCTGAAGGTAGTAATTGTTCATTAACTGGTGTAAAATGATCAGCATTAACATGCAAATGATGGTTTAAAATATTCGAACCATTATGACCATTTAGGTTAAAATAAGTATGATTCGTTAAATTAATTATTGTATCATGACTAGATTCAGCCTTATAAGAGATATCTAATTGGCAATCCCCTATTAATGAATAAGTAACTTTTATTGAAAGGTCACCTGGATAATTCCCTTCTAAATGCTTGGAATATAAAATAAAAGAGCAACTTAAATTACCGTGGGAAATATATTCCCATTTTTTAAAGGCAAAATTAAATTTACCACTATGAAGGTGATTTTTTCCTTCATTGGGAATTAAATTATATGTAATTCCATTTAAATTAAATTTTGAATTATTTATCCTATTAGCGTATCTGCCAACAATTGATCCAAAACAGGGATGAGTTCCTTTATACTGTTTAGAATTGTCTAACCCCAAAACGATGTCTAATTCTCCAATTTGTGAATTATATATTATCCACTTCTGAATAGAGGCACCATATGGAGAAAAATGTATTTCAGTATTTTTATTAAATATTTTCATACTATAAAATAAAAAAGGTGATTCAAACCAATGAATCACCTTAAGTATTTTTATTTATTTTTATTATTGGACAAGTGTTACATTACCTACTTTCTTATATTCTGCTCCGTTTGAACATGTTGCTATAAGACAGTATGCATAAACATTTGGAGCTAAGGTTGCACCTCTATAAGTCCCATCCCATCCAATATCTATACTTGTTGATACAAAGATTTCTTCTCCCCATCTATCAAAAACTCTTAAATCCATTGTTTTTACAAAATTAGACCTTACAATAAACAAATCATTAACACCATCATTATTGGGGCTGAATGCATTTGGTAAATAAACATCTGTTTCATCACATTCCGGTAATTGTGGTTCAATTGTGATAGATTCAACAGCTGTACATTCATTTTCATCTGTTATCGTTACAGTATAAGTTGTAGTTTCTAATATAGTGTCTGTTATTGAAATAGTTGTTTCACCAGTGTCCCATAAGTAAAGACAATTGTCATCTTCAGGTTCCACAGTTAACATAATTTCTTGACATTGATATGGGTTATTATCATCAGCTACAATCTCTTTATTTATTTCAGATATATTAAGAATAAAAGAGGCAGTATCAATACACCCATTTTCTTCATTTGTCACAATAACAAAAATTTCTTTTGTTGTTTCCGTACTAACAATAACTTCGGTAGTTCCTTCCCCAGATAAGATACAATCTGTTGGTTCCCAATCATAAGAGAAATTATCCCCTACTGAGTTATTGGTAAGTGTTAGAAGGACTTCTTCATCAACACATGCAATCTCAGGTCCATCAATACTAAGATCAAATTCATAGACGTCAATTCTAATTGTATCAGAATCTTCACAGCCGAATTCATCAGTTAATGTAACAATTAAATCAAAAGATTCTTCTCCAACTATTATTATAGATAATCCACCATCCTGAAGAACCACACCATCTTCATTAGTCCAAACTACTTGATTCGGATCACCATTAGTTGTGGCAGTAACTGTTATTTCTTCACCAAAACAAATAAACTGATCATCTCCATCTATTTCAATTTCAGGTATCTCTCCTACTTCAACTTCTTGTGTAATTCCTTCACCTTCACAAGGTCCATCCGCAATTGATAAAGTAACTTCATATATTCCGGGTCCAGGGTAAGTATAACAAGGGTTTGTTTCCGTTGACATATCTTCTTCAGTAGATAAATCACCAAAATCCCAATTATAATCTCCATCAAGTGGATTAGTAGTATTTGTAAAACAAACTTCAAAAGAACCACAAGTTATCATAGAAGTAGATGAAACTTCAGGTTTTTCTTCTGCACTGATATTGATAGTATCAGTTATTGTACAACCAAATTGATTTGTTGCTGTGAATATAATAATTGTCTCTAATCCTGGGTCCATTGTTGAAATAATAACAGAACTATCGGTCGTTGTTACTATAATATCATTATCCTCAAATTCAAGAACAACTTCATGATCAGGATTATTATTAGTAATTACAATTTCTTCATTAGAATCAGTACAAGCAATAAAATCAGTAGAATATGATAAGTCAAGACTTTCATCTGTAACTGTTATACTTGCAACATTACTACATCCTGTACCTTCTTTTACTCGGACATAAATAGTTTCAGGATTATTTTGCAATTCATAATTTAATATTTCAGTCATATCTCCTATGATATTCATAAAAGAAGGATCAGTAGACCATTCGAATTGATTTCCAGGTAAACCACCTTCAACCGAGAGACTTGCAAAACCGTCACAAGTTAATGTGTCACCAACAATTGATAAATCTGCTTTGTCTATAACATCTGCAGATAATTCCTCTGTAATAGTACAACTACCATCTGTAGCAGTTACCATATAAGTGATGTTTTCCAAAGGTGCAATAGAAATTACACAAGGATCATCTTCATCATCAAATATAACATAGTCTAAGGGTGTAATAGAATAAGTAATATCACAATTAGGATTGACTAATATATTTACAGTATCTCCTGCACAAACCATCATAGGGTTTGCTATTAATTCAAAATCAAGTGGATCAGCATCAACTATAGTCGTAATTTCATCAGTACAACCATTTTCAGATGTAGTTAATAGAATAACTGTGATATTATCAATTGTAGGTACATTTAGAGTAACTGTTTCCCCATTAACTACTGAGTTAAATCCACCTCCAGAAATTGACCATTCATAAGATACTATTTCATATGTGGGATCAGTACTAGTACTTATTAGAGTTAACGTAGTAGAATCATTTTGACAACTTTCAATTGTGGATGTGAAAGAAGCTTCAAGTTCAGAATCATAAACGCCTAATACTTCAACTGCAGTATTAGAACAATTATCTATATCTCTAAATGCTTCAAGTGAAATTGTATAATCTCCATCTGCAGGAAATACAAACGTAGGATTCTCATCAGTTGAATTAAAAGTAACTCCCATAGAAGGATCTACTGACCATTCATAAGAATCTGCTCCAGTTGAAGTATTTGTAATTTCAACTTCTAAACCTTCACAAAAAGGGTTAGGAACCTCAAAAGAAGCCATAGGTCCAGCAGTACAAATTCTAGTATTATATTCAAAATCTCTAATTACTGTGGTAACTAATTCTCCATTTCTATATTCTTTAACACAAACTCCAACTAACCACTGACCTACTGTATTAGGAACAG
>CAYOIL010000063.1:0-16333 GCA_964403985.1 uncultured Saprospiraceae bacterium | reverse complement strand
AAATATGGATTTGTATCCATTCTAGAGAGATATGGTGAGAGTCAATTGCCTGATATTCAGCTTGTAAATCTTAAGGATGCATACAAGAAAAATAAAATGAAGTCTTATTTTAGCACGGAGCTTATTCAAGCTATGCAGGACGAAATTATAATGGGGCGTCAAGTTATTTTATTCCAAAATAGGAGAGGGTTTGCACCTGTTTTACAATGTGAAATATGTGCTTGGAAATCGGAATGTAGAAACTGCGATACTTCTTTAACTATTCATAAATATATTAATGAAGTTAGATGTCATTATTGTGGCTTCCGCCAAAATATTCCACCTTCATGTCCATCTTGCGGGAATGAACATTTAAAGGAATCAGGTTTTGGAACAGAAAAACTGGAAGTAGAGTTAAAGAAAATAATGCCTGATGTCCGAATAGGAAGGATGGATTATGATACTGCAAAAACTAAAAATCAATATGAAAAGATCATTTATGAGTTTAGTTCTCATCAACTTGATATACTTATTGGAACCCAAATGGTTACAAAAGGACTTGATTTTGAAAAAGTCTCTCTAGTTAGTATTTTAAATGCAGATAAACTTTTAGCTTTTCCAGACTTTAGGTCGACAGAAAGAGCGTTTCAATTAATGACACAAGTTAGTGGAAGGGCTGGTCGGCGAAATAATAAAGGAAAAGTTATCATACAAACATTTTCTCCTACTCACCATATTTTTACTGATGTTATTAACACAGATTATGAACAGTTTTATGAAAGAGAATTTGAGGAACGTAAGAAAAATGTGTTTCCTCCTTTGATTAGAGCAATTGAAGTAACTATAAAGCATAAGAAGGAAGTAATCGCAAAAGAAGCTGGTGAGTTATATAGAGAGTTTCTATTTAAAGAAATAGGTCAACGTGTTTCCTCATTATTTGTGCCTTCTATCCCAAGATTACGAAATTACTACATTCAGAAATTATTCATAAAAATGGAAAGAGATCCTAAAGTAAATAAGACAGTGAAAACTTGGGCTCAATATTTTAAACACAAAATCAAAAACAGTAAAGGCTTTAAATCTGTTAGAATAAATATAGATGTAGATCCTTACTAAAACATTGATAATCTGTTATATGGATCTAGAATATATAAAGGATTTTGTGAAATGTCAGAAATGCCCAATGAATATAACATATTAATCGAGCGGCTTAGAATTAAATTTCAATATTTAAAAATAATCGGATTTATATTCTGAAAAAATAATAATAACAATATTTTATAGCGAATATTTCTCTAATTCCTTATTTTATTCTATTTTTGCAAAACTTTTAAAGCAAGTCTTTGTTTTAAATCTTGAACCCAACTGTTACTTTATTTTAACCTTATCAACTTGAAAGCCTATGAGTTTAACCGAGTTATTGAAAAAATCTGGTAATAAGAGAAAAAAGAATCAATTTGCACAAAATGCTATTGATGATCTCAAAATCTGCCTAATCTCACGAGAAGCAAGTCTTTTAGCTCGGAAAGAAGTACTTAGTGGTAAAGCAAAGTTCGGTATATTAGGTGATGGTAAGGAAGTCCCTCAAGTCGCAATGGCTCGAGCTTTCAAAAATGGTGATTTCAGAACAGGTTATTATCGAGATCAGACTTTCATGATGGCTTCTGGTTTACTTACCTTAAAACAATTTTTCGCCCAGCTTTATGCTGATACTGAAAACGATCCACATTCCGGAGGACGTCAAATGAATAGTCATTACAGTACTAAATTAATTGATGATAATGGAAATTGGTTATCACACACAAACAAGAAGAATGTTTCTTCTGATATTTCTTGTACAGCTGGACAAATGGCGAGAGGATTAGGACTAGCCATTGCATCAAAAAAATATAGAGAATTAAAATTAAAAGGTCAAAGTGCCTTTTCTAATAAAGGTAATGAAATCGTTTTTGTTACTATTGGAGATGCTTCTACTTCTGAAGGGATTTTTTGGGAAACAATGAATGCCGCTGCAGTATCTAAAGTTCCAATGCTAGTTTCTGTTTGGGATGACGGTTACGGTATTTCAGTTCCAAAAGACTTCCAAACTGTTAAAAAATCTATTTCCAAAGCACTGGAAGGCATGCTAATCGATGAAAATGGTGATGGAATATATATAAAAGTTGTGAAAGGCTATGAATACGATAGCTTGATCAAAGCTTATATGTCAGTAGCTGAAAAGGTTAGGAAAAATCATATTCCAGCCTTAGTTCATGTAACTGATCTTACACAACCCCAAGGTCATTCAACATCAGGGTCGCATGAAAGATACAAGTCTGCAGAAAGACTAGAATGGGAGAAAAATCATGATTGCATAGAGCTAATGATTCAGTGGTTAATAGGGAATAATCTTGCTTCTAAAGATGAAATAGAGGAGATGAGAGCCGAGGCGAAAGTATTAGTCAAAGAAGAGGCAAAAAAAGCATGGAAAGAATTTCAAGATCCTTTCTCAAGCCTAGCGAATGAGTTACAATCTATTGCTAATCAAGTATCTACTAATTCTCCGGATTCAAAAGCTATCATTTCGTTCAACGAGGCAATGAAATCTAACTTTGGACTTTCATTGGGTTTTATTTCAAAGCTTGCTAGAGATTTAAGAGCTAATTTAATGTTGGAAGATCTTTCTAGTATGGAATTATCTGGCTTTATTGCCAAAGTCAATTCTATTGCAGATAAAAAATATCACACCCATTTATACAGCGATACAGAAAACTCAGCAATAAACATACCCGTCGTTTATGCAGAATATGACGATAATCCTAAGAAAGAAGTAGGCTATCAAATATTAAATACTTATTTCGATCATTTGTTTAAGAATAATGATAAGGTCTTAGCTTATGGAGAAGACGTAGGAAATATAGGTGATGTAAATCAGGGATTTGCCGGCCTCCAGGAAAAATATGGCAAAGAAAGAATTTGGGACGAAGGAATTCGTGAATGGTCTATTATGGGTCAAACTATTGGCTTAGCACAAAGAGGTTTTAGACCAATTGCTGAAATTCAATATCTTGATTATATAGTATATGGATTAGAGCCTTTGGTTGATGATTTGACCACACTCCGTTACAGATCCAATGGCACTCAAATGGCTCCAGCTATCATAAGAACTAGAGGTCACAGATTAGAAGGAATATGGCATGCTGGCTCTCCTTTAGGAATGCTTACTCATGCTTTAAGAGGAATGTATCTAGCTGTGCCACGTAATATGGTTCAAGCTGTAGGTATCTACAATACGCTTATTCAATCCGATGATCCAGCTTTAGTAATTGAGCCATTAAATAGTTATAGATATAGAGAAGATTTACCTTCCAATATTGGCGAATATACTGTTGCTCTAGGTCAACCTGAAGTTATCACTGAAGGAAGTGATATAACACTTGTTACTTATGGTTCAATGGTAAGAATTGCTGAAAAAGCAGTGCAGACTTTAAAGCAACATGATATTCATGTTGAATTAATTGACGTTCAAACACTCTTACCTTTCGATGTAGAACATTCAATTGTAGAAAGTTTGAAAAAGACCAATAAGATAATCTTCATGGATGAAGATATTCCAGGCGCTGCAACTAGTTTTATGATGCAACAAGTACTCGAAAATCAAAAAGGATATAGATTCCTTGATGTTTCTCCTATTACTGTTACTGCTCATGAACATAGAACACCTTTTGGTTCGGATGGGGATTATTTCACAAAACCAAATGAACAAGACATATTTGAAGCTTGCTATCGTTTAATGAATGAATATGATCCAGAATCATTCCCTTTTGATTTAAAAGAGTAAAATCGAAGCAATTAATACTCTTCAATTGAATTACAAGTTCAATATCAAGTATTCAAGTCAAGTTGAAAGGATAAATTATTATTGTAACATTTTGAAACTGTATTGTTTGTTTTTATTTTTTTTGGGTTTAACCCAAAAAACTTTTCTATTCAGCGTTTTCGTTATAAAATAAATTGTCAAAGTTGGTGTTGACAATAATTATATGCCTTCATTAATCGTTTGTATAGTTAGAATTATTAAATTTGCGGGCCATATGTAATAGTAATTAATTTACTGAAATTAATAATTTTCAAAAGGTCAGTTGAATTGTTAAATTCAGCGATATATAAAAAGATTTGTCGAAAAACCTAGTCATCATTCCTACTTTCAATGAAAAAGAAAACATTGAAAAAATTATCAAAGCAGTATTTGATTTGGAAATGCCTTTCCATGTACTAATCGTCGATGATGGTTCTCCAGACGGAACGGCTGATATTGTGAAATCACTGCAAAAAGAATTTGGTTCAAAATTACATTTAATAGAACGTGAAGGTAAATTAGGCTTAGGCACTGCATATATTACTGGTTTTAGATTTGGTTTAAATCACAGTTACGATTATATATGCGAAATGGATGCTGACTTTAGTCATAACCCTTCTGATCTTCCTCGGTTGGTTCAAGCTTGTATTGACGGGGCAGATATGTCTGTAGGCTCACGATATACTAAAGGTGGAGGAACTGAAAATTGGCCAATGGATAGATTGGTTTTATCCAAAGGAGCTTCCTTTTATGTTCAAGCAATTACATGGATGCCAATTAAAGACCCTACTGCAGGCTTCGTATGTTATTCACATCAAGTCTTAGCTGCAATTGATCTGAGTAAAATTAAATTTATTGGATATGCATTCCAAATTGAAATGAAATATGCAGCTTCTACATTAGGCTTCAAAATAAAAGAAGTTCCTATTATATTTATTGACAGAATAGAAGGTACAAGTAAAATGTCTCGCGGTATTATTAAGGAAGCGGTATTTGGAGTATTGTCAATGCGAATTAAAAGCTTTTTTAATAGTTACTCTAACTAATAGCTTTCTTCTTTTTTCCTGTTATCCTATTCAACATCTTCTTTTCAAATTCCCAGAAAAATTTGAATTGCCCGAATATTGCCCCATAAATAAGTAATATCACATTGTATACTGGAAGAATAAGAATGTAATAAATCACTGAAAAAAGAATTGATTTTTCCCCACCTTCTGTAAAAAATGATACAATCGGTTTCTTTAAGAACATAACAGTGAAACCCGTACACGCAAAAACTAGTAAAATAATAAATACTTGTGATGCTGAAACGCCCCATCTTTTTTGTAGCTTAGCTACCCATTTTGGACTTTGATTTTCTTTCATACTTATACTAGGGTGTAGGAAAACGCAAAGTTACTTCTTTGTTCACATTCTTTAATCTTATACAGATGAAATAGTTTAAGTTTAAAAGAAAATTTACTCAATTTTTACATTTATAAATATTTCTGTCATGAAAAACCTGCCTCTTTTTCTGTTCTGTTCACTTCTCTTTTCTTCTTGTTTTTTTAAAAACCTAAATAATTCCTCTTCTGCCCAAAATGATTTAATAATCGTTCAACTTTTTAATGATGTTCAAGTGCTAAGTCACGATAATATGACGGGCAGAGAAACGGGCACAAGTGGTGAGAAAAAAGCTGCAAAATATATCGCACAAAGGTTTTATGATTTGGGTTTGATGCCTTCAGGTAGTTTAGAAGAAAAAGTACAAAATAATTTGCAACCTTTCTATCAAGACTTTATCGCTTATGAATCAAGCGATCCGCACGGAATGACCGACATGCCAAATGAAAAAAAGCCAGTTTCAGCTAGAAATGTAATAGGCTTAATTGATAACAATGCTCCTAATACAATAGTCATAGGTGGGCATTACGATCATTTGGGATATGGAAATTTTGGTTCTCTATATACTGGACCTGCTGAAATCCATAATGGAGCAGATGATAATGCGAGCGGAATTGCTGGTATGCTTTATTTAGCAGAAGAATTGTTGAAAGAAAAGTACAATACATCAAATTATCTCTGTATTGCTTTTTCAGGTGAAGAGAAAGGCTTATGGGGAAGTAATTATTGGACAAAGAATCCAACGTATCCTCTTGAAAAGCTGAATTTCATGATTAATTTTGATATGATTGGCAGATTAGAGGACGATAAGTTAGCAGTAAATGGAGTAGGGACTTCTCCATCCTGGAATGTGATTGATGATGTTTCTTCAAATTTTGATTTAGTAAAAAGCGAAAGTGGCATTGGCCCCTCTGATCACAGTAGTTTTTATTTGATTGATATTCCCGTTTTACACTTTTTTACAGGTCAGCATGAAGATTATCATCGACCTTCAGATGATGTTGAGCTTTTGAATTTTAAAGGAATAAAACGCGTGTGCGACTTAGTACTGAACATAACCAAAAAGATAAACGGAAAGAAAATTGCTTTTACAAAAACCAAGGATGAAGAGATCAAAGTGTCTGCTTTTAAAGTGACATTGGGTGTTATTCCTGATTATCTGTTTACTGATGAAGGTATGCGAATTGATGGTGTAAGAGATGGGAAAACCGCTTTTGAAGCTGGTATAGAAAAAGGAGATATTGTCTTAAAAATGGGGGAATATGAAATTGTTGACATGAAAACATACATGGAATCTTTGGCTAAATTTGAACCTGGCCAATCTACAACGGTTGTTGTTTCGCGTAAAGGTAAAAGACTAGAAAAAGAAGTTACTTTTCAATAAGTAAGATCATACTATTGATTTTTGGGGTTAACCCCAAAAAAAATAGAAGAGAAGACTGAAACTTTTAACGTGTAATAAGAGTTATTAAATTGTAAGTTTTGTTAATTTTTACTAAAACTTGGTGTAATTCATTAATATTATACATTGCTTATTAAAATATATAATATCTTAGTGCAAATAAAATTTTTAATCCAAATGAAGAATATTAGTTTATTGTTATTAATGCTTTTTAGTTTCAGTATTGTAAGCGTTGCTCAAACTGCTCCTGCAACTGAAACGATAGAGTCTACAGATGGTCCAGTTATGTCTTTTGAAATAATGAATTGTGACTATGGCGAAATTGAACAACACTCTGAAAGAGATAGATTCGTAAAATTCACTAACACGGGTACTGAACCTTTAGTTATAACTAATGCAAGAGGATCTTGTGGATGTACTGTTCCAGTATGGCCAAAAGAGCCAATCATGCCAGGTGAAGAAAGTGAGATTAAAATATCTTATGCAACTAATAGACTAGGTAAAATTAATAAGACAGTTACTATAACAACTAATGAAGGTGGTAAGCCACACGTAATCAAAGTGTTAGGAAATGTAACTAAAAAAGAAGAGGCAGTTCCTGAAGCTCCAGCATCTATATTAGGTGGAGGAAACTAGTTCTTTCTAAAAACATAAAATAAAAATCCTTGTTCTTATAGAACAAGGATTTTTTAATTTATAGCAATATGATCATACTCTTATCTCCAGCAAAAACACTGGATTTCAAAAAACATAATAAAATCATTGAATCTAGTAAAACTAGATTTGATGAAAAGTCTCAACAGCTTATTAATAAACTTTCCAGATCAAGTTTGAAAGGTTTAAGAGAGTTGATGCACATAAGCAAAGATCTTGCTGTTGTAAATAAACAAAGGTATGAGGAATATGACATTGAAAAATTAGAAGAAAGAGGAAAGGAAGCTGTTTTAGCATTTAATGGTGGTGTATACCAGGGTTTAGATGCTAATACACTTCCTGATAATGCTTTCGATTATACTCAAGATCATGTGCGAATTTTATCTGGTTTATATGGGATTTTACGACCGCTCGATCGTATTCAAGAATATAGATTGGAAATGGGAACTAAACTTCCCATCCGTAGAAAGAAAAACCTTTATGAATTCTGGGAATCAAAACCTACAGAAGCTCTTAATCAAGACTTAGAAGCAATTAAGTCAGATGTAATTGTTAATTGTGCCTCGAACGAATATTTTAAAGTAATAAAAAAAGATAAGCTAAAAGCGAAAATTATTTCTACCGAATTTAAAGAAATGCATAAAGGAGAATTAAAATTTATTTCTTTTAATGCAAAGAAGGCTAGAGGTCTTATCACTCGATTTGCAATTGATAATAGTATACTGGATTATTCGGATTTGAGAGCTTTCGATTATGAAGATTATGGGTTTAATAAAGGTTTAAGTACCGATACTGAATTTGTCTTTACCCGATAGTTAAACTATCTCTATTTTATTTGCTTTCTTTGCGTCATAATTTAATGGATGCAAGATATTCTAAGAAATATAAAGTCAGGAAATTTATCCCCTATCTATTTTCTTCATGGGCCTGAAGGATATTTCATAGATGTTATTTCCAATGCCATAGAAAACGGTATTTTAAATGAAGGAGAAAAATCATTTAATCAGGATATATTTTATGGAAAAGAAGTAAGCGTAAAACAAGTAGTTGACTCTTGTACCCAATATCCAATGATGGCGGCAAAGAGGGTAGTCCTTGTTAAAGAAGCTCAAAATCTAAAGGATATAAAATTACTTGACAAGTATGTATTAAATCCAGTACCTTCTACTGTTTTATGTATCGCTTATAAGACTAAGAAACTTGACAGTAGATCTTCCTTCGCAAAAGCGTTGAAAAAAACAGCTGTAGTTTTTGAAGCGAAAAAACTATATGACAATCAATTACCTTCTTATGTTACACAATTGGTTAAAAGTGCTGGGCGAACAATCGATAGCCAAGCAGCAAGTTTAGTTGCTGAATACATAGGTTCTGATCTTTCTACTCTCCATAATGAAATGGACAAAGTATTTCTAGATGTCTTAAAAGGTGGTAGTATTACAAAAGAAGTTATTCAAAAACAAATAGGAATAAGTAAAGACTTTAATGTATTCGAATTACAATCAGCATTAGCTACTATCAATTATGAAAAAGTATTTCGAATAGGAAAGTATTTTACTGAAAATCCTAAAAAGAACCCTCTTGTAATGATTGTAGGGACTTTGTTTCGTTTCTTTTCTAAAGTTTGGGTTGTTTCCCAAAATCAAGGAGTAAATGATCAAACTCTTGGAAAGAGTATAGGTGTATACAATTCATTTTTCATGAAAGAGTATAGAATTGCAGCACGAAATTATAAATCTTTAAGTATTGAAAATATTCTTCTTTTGCTAAAAGAATATGATCTTAAAGCCAAAGGAGTAAATAATAGAAGTTTTAATGAGAACAAATTACTTATTGAACTTTTAGGTAAAATAATGGTGGCCTAAAATTTTATAAAGCAATCAATTTCTCTTCATACAATAATTCCCCTTGTTGATCTATAATATATAAATAGTATAACCCTTTAGACTCTGCAGGAATGTTATTTAAATAAAACACATTATTCTGACCCACAATTTCTCTTTCATATACATGCTGACCTAGACTATTAATTAAGATAAATCTTGCGCTTCCTTGATGATTTAAATGAATTGTAAGTTCATTAGTAAATGGGTTAGGATATATTTTTGTTATTTCAAATAAATCTACTCCATTACAGTCTTCATCTATGCCATTGTCACTGATTTCTACTGCAGTTGGAAAAATATCAGAATTTGAATCATTACAATCCCAATTATTATCAACAAAACCTGCAGGAGCAGCTACATTACATAGAATTATTTCGTTATTAGGATCCCCAAAGCTATCATTGTCAGAATCTTCGTAATAAGTAAATAAAGTTAATCCTTCATCAATTAATCCATCACAATTATTGTCAATATTGTCGCACTGTTCAGCACTTGATGGATTGATAAATTCATTACCATCATCACAATCATCACCAATTTTTGAATAACCAACTGGTGTTTCAGACAAACATACTTCGATAAAGTCATTGGAATTGCCAAAACCATCATTATCATTATCTATAAAGTATGTGAATAATTCAAGATTTTCATCAACTTCATTATTGCAATTATTATCTATATCATCACAAACTTCATCAGAAGAAGGATTAATAAATTCGTTTTCGTCATCACAGTCTTCATTAAAAGAAGCATAACCATCGGGAGGTATATTTGAACAAGTTTCTATGAAATTCTCTGTTACACCAAAACCATCTTGATCATTGTCTAGGTAATATGTAAATAATGGTAGATCTTCATCAATTTCATCATTGCAATTGTTGTCTTTATTGTCACATATTTCAGTAGATCCGGGATTAATTGATTCGTCTAAGTCATTGCAATCTTCATAACTATAATAACCATCTTGATCTTGATCTTCGAAAAAGTAAGACTCAGCTTTTTCAAATACCTTCTCTGCTATTTTTATTCCCATAATTCTACTTGGAATATCATCTGCAGGTGGATGTATTCCTCCCCATATTCTGCTTAAGCTAGTTTCATCGCTTGCATCTCTGTATGTTGCCCATTGTAATGTGAAACTTTGAGAAGGCCCATTTTCAAAAACTAAAAATTCATTCTGTTCAACATCAAATTCTCCCATGCCTCCTGGAAAATATGCAGATCCAGTCAGTTTTGTAAGTATCTCAGCTGCAGCTCTAGAAAAGGTGCTATGACCTGACACATAACCAGCAAAAGGTGGAGTAACAAAAGTTGGTCTTTGATAAGGCCACCAATTTTCTATTAAAATCCAACCGACATCTGCAGTTTGGTTAGCTGGAGAGCCAATATAATCTGGACCTCGCCAAACTTTGGCTTTTAATTTATGTAGATGTTCCATGTTATTTCCTACTAAAGGATCATCTTCATAAACAAGTTCAACAAAATCTTCCACTAACTCGAAACCATAAGGAGAATAACTAGGTAGGTTTTCATCACTTCGTTGACCTAAATTAGCAATATATCTTATGGCACTAACAGGTCTTATGTAATCGTAATAACCTTTTACACTCCATGCCGAAACTGCTGCATCATGCATGGCTCCTCCCAACATAAAATAAGTTTTTATATCCCATTCTAAATCATTATATATCTCTCCTGTTCCTCCATATTGTTTAGTGTTTAACGGATGATCGTTTACATAATTCACTATACTAAACCAATGGCCAGGCGGTGTTTCACTGTCAGGGCCATCCGCCCAAAATTCAGCTAGCACTCTTGTATAATCGCCAAATGGGACTTCTTGAACTTCATAAGGTGCTCCTGTTACAGGGTTAAGTTCATGACCTTCACTAAAGTCTCCACCATTTTCATAATCATAATAATCAAGTAATTCATCTACACTTTCTGGAAGTGGAGGATTATTTCCATTTGAAGCAGGAGATATGTCAATCATAACACCATCAGAAGGATCAAGATGGCTAGACCATTTAAGTACAAGTTCAAATCCTCTTATGTATTCATAGCTTTCTTCTGCTGGCGAATTTAAATCAATGAAAGGAGGTGGGCCAGGATCTAAATAGACATTGTATTGATCTGTGCCATTTTTAATATAAGTTGTTTTATCATCTCCTGTAAAAGAAAATGGATCTACATTTCCCCATTCTGGAGATAAAAAGTCAGGAACATCTTGGATGACATTTCCACTTTGATCAATAAATAAGTCAAGTGCTAGCTTTTGCCAGTTATTTGGAAATAATAAATTAGGTGCGCCAGGATCTTCAACTTGAAGAGGAGGATTTATAGATTCATAATAAGCATTGTCGTATTTGGTTAGTTCTCTTGATCCATCTTGTAAACCATACGCAATGATTTGATTCCCAATATAAATTCCAAGTGCAGCTGCATTTCCCTCTGAATAATCCTCACTTGTGAAATTTATATCATATCCTAATTCAGTCATTTTATCATCGATCATTATGACAGTATTAAAGGCAGACGGCGAATTTTTAAATCTGTGAATTAAAAGAGTGAACATTGCATAACTTATAGCTTCATCAAGTTTAGCTTCAGAATCTCCAGATGTATCAAATTCACTAAACGGTATATTATAGCCGTTTATAGTGTTGCCAAGAAAATATGGTTTTGCTTCATCTTGAAAAATGGTCCAAATATCATACATCATAGCAGATGAATGCCATAGATTTCTTGCATGAATTGTAGGTCTTGCTTGATCGCCTCTTATCGCATTAAGTAAAACTTCATTCCATTCTCTAGCAATGGTATGTTGACTACTTATGTTGAATGAAGTAAAAAGGAAAGCAATTGTAAGAATGTGTAAACAAATATGTTTTCTCATCAATAGATATTTATTATCCAAAGTTACATACAATAGAAACAATACCTTGAAAATATGTATTACTATTTTATAATATATAACAACTTATTTATAGGAATCAAATATTAACTTAACTTATTAATCAATGTCCCTTGTCCTTTTTAGTTAATCAAAGCTAAATGATAAAAATAGAGGTATCTTTTAGCTGACTTACAGTTTTTGGTGATTAATTATGATGTCGAAATAACTTGTATCATAAAAGATGTTTAGAGTATTGTACTTTTTATGAAAAGTTAATGAATCGGAAACCTGCAGAATTCCAAGGTTGTTTTCGTAAATCCGCCATATTAATTCAGAACAATAATGTTCTGTAGTGTCTTTGTAATCAAATTTATTGTCGAACGGTAACTGCATTTCTTTGTAGTGGTTCAGCTGTTGTAATACTTTTTGTTGATTTATTGAATCAATACTTTTTAACCTTGATATAATAAGAGTGCTGTCATGTGAAAGTCCTACAAAATTATCAAAGCTTTGAAATCTTAGGCCATCTTGATCTGATACACTACTTGATAGTGCATGGGCGACTTTTAGTTCGTTTTCTTGATTAATAACGACACCTAAATGAGTAACCTTGTATTTTTCATTCATAGCTCTAAGAATGAAATTACTGACTAAGCCATATCCTCTTCTTAGAATAATATCACCTGTTTGGAGTTGAGATTTTTCGAAATCCGATATCATATAAGTCGCAACTCTAGTGTTAGCCTGCTTACGAGGTTTAAATAGAAATACTCCTATTATGATAAGTAGACCAAGAAATAGACTTATTTGAGAAATATAACGTCGCATTTAGTTTTCATAGTCATCGAATTTAAAAGCAGGAGAATCAGATTCATCTTCCATGCCAGGCATACCTTCTTTGTCCATGTCTTCCATTCCTTCTTTGTCCATATCTTCTTTATTCATATCAACTAACCATTCGCCATCTTTTTTAACCAGATGTAAAGGCATGTCTTCAACATCGCCTGTCTCATTATCTGTGATTTTTAAAGTACAAATTGCAGTGTTTTCAGTTTCTTTTGTATCAATTACTTCGAAACTAGTGTTGGTGTTTAAATCAGCTAATTGATCTTGTGCTCCAAAAGATTCCATCATAGACAACATAGATTTTGTATCTGTTGTTGAATATTTTTTTGCTTCATCGAAATTACCAGAGTTTAAGTTTTCGAAGAATTTTGTTGCAGCTACATCCGGCCCATTTCCACTACATGAAACTAAAAGAAAGATACAAACTACTATCAATGTGTTTTTTATTAAATTTTTCATGTTAGATATATTTTATAAGTTACTTAAGGATTTAAATTACAATTTGAGTATTTTGTTAGTTCTTTTTTGCACCTGCCAACATCCAGCCTAGTAATCCCATGGGGATATAACTAACAATGAGATCTGTTGGAGCAAACCAAGTAGGATGGGGGATCATAAAAAGATTTGCAATTCCACCCAATAAGAAGAACACAGCAATTCCTATTGCAAACCAACTACTTTTGGTTGTTACAAATTTTGCTATTATAAAAGCTCCTACTAGTGTACCCAAGGCATGTGCTAATAAAGCTAAATAATATCCTGTAACTGGTATTAAATCTTTATACTTCTCATAGCTTTCAGAATTCATAGGATCAAAGCCATCAGGGTAATCTATTAGGCTGCTTGATAAGGTGATTATTCCTCCATTTACTATGGAACCGGCTATAAAAGCAGCAATAGATACTAGAATGTTTCTTACAATAGGATTCATATGTAGTTAGTATATGCGAATATAATCAATACAGTTAATATTTTAAAGGTAATGATTACTTAATAGTAGAAAATTATATAATGAATAAAGAATAAGATCTATTTTCTTTAAAAGATTATTTGCAAACATCAAGATGTAGCAAACGGGCTGCGATTCTAAGGCTATTTTTCGTTTTTTAAGTTTGATTCAATCCAATTATTGAACTTTTCTCCCACTAATAAAATGTATTCATTTTGAAGGTCATAAACAATGTATTAAGATTTCGAATCAACGTTTTATATATTATTAATAAATAATATATGTAATAATTGCTATTAATACATAATTGATATATATTTGATTACATATTAATTACATCTTACATATATTAAATATGTAATTTGTAAAGTGTTCATTGATAGTTCGTGTGTATTTGACACTTTTGTAATTATTCTACGTATAAGATGTAACTATTTTAATAACATCTTAACACATAATGAAAATAATTAATATGTTTTGTGTAAAAAAGTGGGGAAATGTGGGAAATGATTGAAAAAGTATTATACATTTGATTTGTCAACAAGAGATAGAGAATGAAAATCGCATTAATTGGCGAATATGATTGCAAGTTGGACGCTAAAGGACGTCTTAAGCTGCCTTCGGGTTTGTTGAAACAATTGGCGATTCTCGAGAGTGATAGTTTCGTAGTGAACAGAGGCTATGAAAATCATCTCATGTTGTATCCCAAAATAGTTTGGGAAAAAAAGACGAAAGAATTTAATCAGTTAAACATCAATATTAAAGATCATCGAAAAGCAATTCGATACTTTCATAGAGGTGCTAGTAAAGTGCAAATAGACGGAAGTGAGAGGATTTTACTCTCCAAAGCGCTGCTAGATTATGCTGATATTGAAAGAGAGGTTGTTTTGTTTGCTTATCAAGAACAGATTGAGATTTGGGATAAGAAAGCTTACGAAAAAATGTTGAATGACGAACCAGATAGCTTTAGCGACTTAGCTGAAAAAATTTGGGGAGATGATTCTCTTTCAGAAGAACAATAAACTAATGGAGTATCATAATCCGGTAATGCTGGAGGAATGTTTAGAGGCTCTTGCTATTAAACCTAATGGCATCTATGTAGATGTAACATTCGGTGGAGGTGGGCATTCTAAGGAGATTCTTCGAAAACTAAATGACGAAGGTCGTTTGGTGGCTTTTGATCAAGATAAAGATGCGTTCGGAAATGCAAATATCGATGATTCGAGATTTCATTTCATACCATCCAATTTTAGATACATGAAGAGGTTTTTGGATTTCCATGAATTTCTTCCTGTAAATGGAATTTTGGCTGACCTAGGTGTTTCTTCTCATCAATTTGATGATGTGCAACGTGGGTTTAGTTTTCGGGATTCTACTAAGCGATTGGATATGCGGATGAATCAAGGTCAAGATTTCGACGCTGCTCATTTGTTGAATGAGTATAGTGAAGAGCGAATTGCAGATGTTTTATACATGTATGGCGAGCTTCGAAATTCAAGGCATCTTGCGAAAGCAATAGTAAAAAAGAGGAAGGTTCAGGCTTTGCATACAGTAGGAGATTTATTAAATGTGATAGAAGGTGAGGTAAAAGGTATGAGTAATAAGTTTTTAGCTCAGCTTTTTCAAGCAATTAGGATAGAGGTTAATGATGAGATGGGTGCATTGAGGGAGTTTTTGGAGTCTACTTTAGATGTCTTGGTTCCCGGTGGAAGATTGGTAGTGATGAGTTATCATTCGCTTGAAGATCGATTAGTAAAGAATTTTATAAAAAGTGGAAATGTCCACGGATTAATTAATAAAGATAAATTTGGCAACATATTTAGGCCCTTTCGACAGGTCACTAAGAAAACTACAACTCCTAGCTCGATGGAAATTTCGACAAATCCTAGAGCCAGGAGTGCCAAATTAAGAGTGGCTGAAAAAAATGAAAGCAACAATAAAAACAAAAGGAGATAATAAGTTTAAACTTAGTTCTGGTCTATTGACTAAAAATCTAGGGTTTATTCTCTTGCTAGCAGGTCTAGGTTTGTTGTTGATTAATAATTCCCAGCGTGGTGAGCGAAAGCAAGTGAAGATTGATAGGATTGAGAAGGCTGTGCAAAAGTCAAGATGGGAGTATTTGAGCTTGAAAAAGGAGTTGATGGAAAAGTCTTCGCCTTCGAAGCTTGCTAAGGATCTGGAAGGAGAAGTTGTGTTTCCTGAAAAAGGTCCTAGGATTCTTAAAGCTCCTAAAAGCTAGATTCTATGGATAAGCGTAAGGAGCTGTTGACGCGTGTCTACTTGGTGTTTATATGTTTTGCGATTTTATCAATTGTGATAATGGCAAAAGTTGTAAATGTCAATGTAGTTCAAGGCGATCAATGGAGAAAAAAAGTTGTAAATAATCTGAGGTGGAAGAAAGTAGAGGCAGAGAGAGGTGATATATTTTCCGAGGATGGAAGCTCGATGGTTACTTCCATAACGCTCTTTGACATATATATGGATCTTACGGTTTCGAGAGAAA
>CAYOIL010000062.1:0-16644 GCA_964403985.1 uncultured Saprospiraceae bacterium | reverse complement strand
TTGTACAAAAAGTATGGATTAAAAAAGAAATACTACTCCTCTATTTCCTCTAAAGATTTTAATAATATAGAGAGTCCAAAAAACCTTTATGACCGAGTAAATTCTAAGGACAAACTCTCTAGTGATACAAATTTTCAAGCACTCCCATCCCGTGTTCAAGAACATCTTTTCTCGTGGTCTGATAAAGGTTATGTAATTATTCCTTCGTTCTTCAATGAAGAGCGTATTGATGAAATTAATGCAGAAATAGATCAATTAATTAATTCCAATAAAGCCAACTGGCGATATCGGAACAAAATAATGTTCTCGCATAAAATCTCCGACATTATATACAAAGCGGGAAATGATCCCCTTATGCACGATACATTGAAAACACTTTTGGGGAAACCCGCCAAACTTTTTCAATCAATTAATTTCATAACTGGTAGTAATCAGAAAACACATTCCGATTCTATACACATGACCACTTTTCCATATGGAAACTTAATTGCTGTTTGGGTAGCATTAGAAGATATAACTGCTGATAGTGGTCCTCTACATTATTATTCTGGTTCGCACAAAAGACCTTATTTGATGAATAAAGATTTCGACAATGAAGGGAGCTTTTTTAAACTAGGAAAACACAGTTATGAAGCTTATGAAAATAAAGTAGAAGAAATTATAAAAGACGAAAAGTATAAAAAGGACGTCTTTTTAGCCAAGAAAGGTGATTTCCTAATTTGGCATGCAAACTTATTACATGGTGGCGAGTCTGTAACAAATGAAAACAGTACAAGAAAAAGCATGGTTTTTCATTATTATTCAACGGACGCAATTTGCTACCATGAGATTACTCAACGACCTAGTTTAATGTAAATATTATAATATGAAATTTTTAATTACACTTATATCCTGCTTATTTGTTTTTTCAATTAGTGCTCAAGACGAAGAAACTATTTATTATGAAGATAAACTTCAGAAAATAGAAACTTCAGATGAAAGTAAAGCAAAATCGAAAACAATTAAGAGTATTTCCAACGGAGTATTATCGGAGAAAACTTACATTATTAAAAGAAAAAACGATGTTCTTAAAAGTATAAGATATTATAAAGATGAACAGCCTTTTGGCAAATGGGAAACATATAAAAATGGTACTCTTATTGAATCCCTTGACTATGGAACAGAACTAGTATATAGTGATTCGAAAGTTGAATCAGCGTATTATTTTAAAATTGGAAAACAATTAACCACCGAAGTTGAAGGTATGGAAGTTCCTAAGATAATAGGATTTGATGATATATATTCTGGCTTATATGGAACGTTGAGATATCCTGCATATGCTAGAGTAAATGGAGTACAAGGAGAAGTTGTAATAAATATTAAAATAACAAAAGAAGGTGCTTTGGAAAACATTGCAATTGTCGAAAGTTCACACCCTAGTTTGAATAAAGCTGCTTGGGACGCATTAGCTCAATGTAAAATATGGAAACCTTCAACATTAAATGGCGAGCCGATTGAAAGTTATGCTTTAGTTCCCGTAAAATTTAAATTGGAAGGATAATAATAGACGTGTCATTTATTTATAAATAGATCTTTCGTAGGAAGCAAGGCACTAAAGTACCTTGGAAATATAAATTTGGTGAAAAAATAATTGTCCTATTTATTACGCAATTCTTGAATTGCTCCTTGCACATTGCCTTATTTCCTCATTGCAAATTGCTTCACAATTATACTTAAATCTTTACCTGCTTGTCCTACTTTAAAAATGTAACTTATTACTAAATATATAGTGTAAAGAATAAGGCTAAATAAAATAAACCCATAAGAAGGTAAGATCTCTAGAGATTTAAAGACAAATAAAATTATTCCAAATAATAATGAAGAAATAATAGGAATACTTAATTTTTTAAAATAATACGATAAGTCAACTTTCAGATAATATCTGATTGATATATAATTAACTATTCGCATTATAATCTCAGCAACTACTAAGGAATAAATCAATGATAATAGTCCATATTGAATTCCTATTATTATGCAAATTATTCGAATTAATCGATTGATAAAAACGATACGAGAAATTTCCTTTGACTTACCTTTAGACAAAAACAATGAACCTTCAAGTTCAAGAATCATAAAAAGCGAAACGATAGCTAGTACTTGAATTAAGGAAGATATTTCCCACCATGCCGATGGTAAAAGCAAATGAGTAATTTCCTCTGGAAAAATTATTATTATACATAACAATGGAGCAATTGTATGAAAAATAATACATGAAGACCTCATGTATAAATTTTCATTCCTATCAACATTTTCTTCGTTTAATGAATGAGAAAATAAAGGAAATAATACAGTTGCAAATGTGCTTGGTACAACTTTTACTGGAGTCCGAGTTAAGGAAATTGATCTATTATATTTACCTAATACATCTTGTGAAAAATAAATAGAACTAAGAAATTGATCTAACATTTCGCTTATATAATTTACACTCTGGGTAATAAAAATATAGAACGAAAAAGAAGATGTCTTTTTAATATCTTTTAGGTCAAAATGCATGATTGGTTTAAAGCCCGAATTAAACCATAATAAAATAGCTTGAATTAAACTTAGCAAAACAATTTGTACAATAATAGAATAAAAGCCATATCCTAAATATGCAAGAGTTACTGCTGCTAAACCTGAGATTAAAAATGAAATAAAAGTAATAATACTAAGTTCCTTGAACTTTAAATTCTTATGCATATATGCCCTATGAACAATAACCAAGCCTCCAAGTATTAAATTGATAGCAATTACAAAAAGTATGTTTTTTAATTCAGGGACATCATAAAATTCGGAAATGCCAGGAGAGACTAGACATAAAATTCCAGCTAAAAAGATTGCAATAAATAAACTTAAAAAGAAATGAGAACTTAAGAATTCAATTGACTTTTCTTTGTTTTGAATAATGCCTAATGAAAATCCAAAATCTAAAAAGACACTAAATAAACTTAGAACAATATATACTTTTGCAACAACACCATATTCATCAGGAGTTATATACCTCATTAAAATCAAGGTGAATATAAATCCTAAAATTAATTGCAAAACAGCTCCTACTCCTCTCCAAGAAATAGATCGAATTGCTAATGATGTTTTATTTGACATTTAAACAGCAACTGCTTTTTTATTTCGCATATAAAAATATAAAGCGGCAAATAAAAATATAAGAATCACAGGAAAGACAGTCATTCTTGTTAAAACAGCTTGACCAGCTAGCAACTCAGATTCTGCAGCAATTGAACCTGCTGCCATAGCTGTTTCTTTCGCAGTGTCTAACCATCCTCCGATAATTGGATTCCAAATAGTAACACCAAACATTCCAGCACCACCTACTAATGACATTCCAAGAGCTCCTGTTTTTGGTAAGTTTTCGCCTGTAAAACCAATCATTGTTGGCCAGAAATATGTTACTCCAATTGCAAAAACGATTGCGGCAACATATACCATCGGTCCGCCTACTGAACTTAATAAATATAATCCAAGTGCAGAGAAAATAGCTGAAAACAATAAGACGCCAGTAGCATTAAATTGTTTGACCAATGGTCCTGCAAAATATCGTCCAACTGCCATCAATCCGGTTACTAGTGCGAGTAATAACATGGGGTGTGCTCCTGTATTATTTAATATTTTATTTATCCATTGAGTTGTTCCCAATTCTGTAGTCGCAGTCATAGTCATTAATACCGCAATAAACCAAAATAATGGTGATGTAAATATTGCTTTTATATTTTCAGAGGTATCACTTTCAAGAACTTTTGTCTTTGGAAAAGTCGTAATTAAAGCAAGTATTCCATATATAATTGTTGGAATAAACATAATAGCTATCAATGCTTGCCATCCAATTGAATCTTTTAAATAATAAGTTAATAAAGAGCCTATTACAATACCACCAGGAAACCAAACATGAAATTTATTCAACATTTTGGTTTTATTCTCTGGGTACATATCAGCAATAAGAGGATTACATGCGGCTTCTACTGATCCGTTAGCAAATCCAATTAAAAAAGTACTAATTATTAATCCCCAAAATCCTCCGGCAAAAATGGTTAAAACGAGTCCTAATAAATGCGTAATAAATGCAATTACTAATAATAATTTAGGGCCCATAGAATTATACAGTAATCCTAAAACAATCATTGCAATAGGAAAACCCAAAAAGGCCATTGAATTTATCCAACCTAGCTCCGTATCGTTTAACTCAAATGCTACATTTAATTCTTCAAGAATTCCAGCACGAATTCCAAATGTTAACGAAGTAACGGTAAGTGCAATACAACATGCAATAAATAACTTTTGCCTTTTGTCCATTATTTTTTAATTTATATTATTTAAAGTTCTCTTATTTTAATGTTTTGAAAGAATACAGGATCTCCATGATCTTGTAATACAATTTCACCAATTGTTGATGTTCCAAATCCTGAAAAATCTGCAAATTTACTATACTTAATCATCTCCTTCCAGTCATCATTATTATTTTGATATTCAACAACTTTGAAACCATTTTGCCAATGTTGGATTGTACCATTTTTAGAAACTAATCTAATTTTATTCCATTCTCCAGCTGGTTTTACAGTAGCAATTCTAGTTTCAATTAAATCGTACAAATCACCTGCTCTATGAGTCACAAGACGAGCATCAGGATGGCATGTATTATCAAGAATTTGCATTTCAGGCCCTGTCATCCAAGCATAATCATAGGTTTCATTTTCAATAACATTATAAATAATTCCAGAATTTCCACAATTAGATATTTTCCATTCTAGAGAAAGTTCATAATTTTCGTAAGGTTTATCCGTAATAATAATATCACCACCATCTTTTGCTTGCCAATGTCCTTCTTGTTTTTCAGAATCTAAAAACAAAACCCCGTCTTTTACTTTCCAACTCGAACCAATTGTTTGTTTTCTATAATTACGAATTCCTTCCGTATTTTCTCCATTAAATAATAATTTCCACCCTGCTGCTTTTTCAGCATCAGTCAACGCATTATTCGCTGCTTTTTCTGGAGCCTTTTGGGTTAAACCCAAATTATTCTCTGGAATATTATTTAAAGTATACCAAGCTTCAGCGTTCCATAAATCATTATTGTTTTCACTAGGAAAAAATTCAGTCATCAGGAGGTGAACAACATGTCCTTTTTTCATTCCATCAATTTCCAAAAAGACTTTTGTCCTGTCAGAATTTACGCTTGCTGATTTTACTTTTAAATCCTTTAAACCCAATTTTGGTCCGCCATATTCTGCTGTCGGTTTGTAATACCATTGTTCAATTTTATAGGATGAAGGATCCCATCCATCTCCTGCCTTTAAAGCTTCAGTAAATTCAATTTCCATCCCATTCGTCTTCGCTCTCATTGCTAAAATTTCAAACGTTGGGTTGCCGTTATATTTTAATTCTTGTAAACCATACCACTTTTTACCATTGTGCTGCCAATTTCCTGGATTCCCTATTCCTCCTATTATTAATGTCTCATCGTCGGCCCATGAGATCCGATTTACGCCCGCTTCTAACCCTTGTGTAAATCGGAAAAGTGCCCCTTGTAATTCTCCTTCTACCTCTTCTAAAAAGACTCTTTTTAATCCTCCATGTGTTACTTCACCATGAATCATCTGATTTTTAAAAGGCCCTACATTCAAATAGGTAGGAGTACTCGGTGAATTTCCTATATCATTCTGAGGTAACCATACAACAGGTTGTTTTACTGGCGTATTCTTTGTTCCATCAAAATCAACAGCTCTAGAATTAAAAAAGGCTCCTTTTGTTATGTGTAATATTTTAGAAGCTGGAAGCCAATCTCCTTGGTTATCTGCCACAAAAATATCGCCATTATATCCTTGTCCGATACCATTTGGGGTTCTTAATCCAGTTGCTAAATATTCTACCTCTCCCGTTTCAATATTCACTTTTAGCACTTTTCCCCTATCCTTAGGTTGATTGGTCGCTGATGCTCCTCCTGGCATAATCCCTATAGCAAGTGTCGCGTATAAAAAGCCATCTTTTTCTTCTAGTCCAAAACCAAACTCATGAAAATTAGCACTAACATCCCAATCATTCGTTAAGACTTTATATTCATCTATAATTTCATCATTATTATGGTCAATTAATTGGGTAATTTCTTGTTTTTGCATTACATAAATATCATCACCAACAATTTTTAATCCGAGCGGCTCAGCTAGTCCACTTGCTATTTTTTTGTATGTAATATCTTCGCTTGTTTTTCCTTTATAATCTACGATATAAACTGCACCATCTGGATCCCAAGTACTAAGCATTATTCTTCCATCTTTCATGACATCAAGGCCCCCTACTTTTGGTAAAAACCCTTCAGGTCTTGCTTGAATTAAATCGAATGATGGATGGACAGCATCTAGGGCAATTCCCATACCCGGAATTCTTGATTTAGTTGCCATAGGCAATGAATAGCCGGCAAGATCTGCTCTATCTTCCATTTTATGAGAAATGGCAGAATTAGGAACGGTTTCCCATGGTTCGTATTTATTTGGTTTCCAATTAAAAGACAAAAACGCCCCTCCTTGTCCTTGGAAAAATTCAATTCGGAATTTGTGAAAGCCAGCTTTCATTCCTATTGTATTTTCTTTATACTCAGTTCCATGTAAGCCATCGTTATCAACAATTAATTGATCATTTATATACAATAAAGATCCATCATCAGACCACATTCTAAAACTTACCTCTGCGTCTTCTTTGACTTCTATATACCCATCTGAAACTATTCCAAAATTTGCTTCTAGTTCTACAAAATCCGCTCCTTCTATATTCCCTAATTCTGGCAAAACCCCTGCTTGAATTAACTTCAATTTTGAAAAATCAGGCATTGTTTTGTCTCTTCCTTGGTGTTCATAAACTTTTACAATTGCACCTGGCGTAAATTTGCTATTATCGGTAACACTTGGTTTGAAATAGTCGCTTTCGGGAATTGCCGTTTTCGCCGTTTCGCCTGCAGCCACTTCGGTATCTTTGTCAAGTGACATGATATATTCAACCATCGTTCGTGCATCTTCATTTGGTAGTTCAGGGTGCGCTGTCATGAGAACATTTCCCCACACTCCGGATCCTCCTTTAATTACTTTCCCAACTAAATAATTGATATTATCTTCCGTATTTTGGTATTTCTCAGCAACTGAAGTATACGAGGGACCTATAGTTTTTACATAGGTATTATGACAAGATTTACAATCGTTTTTTCCTATTAATTCTTTCCCTGCATTTCCTACTAAATCTTCTTCTGAAAAAAGAGCATTATTGGGGTTTATAATTAAAGCCTTGTCTGAAAGTTCAACATTAAAAAAGGTTTCACCATTGGTCGCAAGAGTAAGAATTCCATCAAGATCTAAAACTTTACTTGAAGTCCCTCTTTCTGTTTTTTCATTAATTTTCCAATCACCATTAGTTGTTACAAATTCTTCTAATATTACTGAACTAACATTAATTTTTTGAGCTAGACTCATTCCCTCAGGCATGTTTTTAGTCGTAAAAGAACGTGTAAAAACAAGTTTTCCATCTTCTGTTTGAACATCTGGCACTTCGGTAACCTGAAAAGATTTCCCATCAACAATGAATTCATAATTCATTTCTGCATGATCCGCATCACTAAATTTATGCCCTCGATACTTAAACATGAAATCCTTTTGCTCACCATTTTGGGTTACAAGCCAAGGTTTATCATGAGTATTAATATAGTATGCATCTCCTAGAGAAATTGGTTGTGGTCCATGCGCGCTATTATAAACCGCTCCTTCAAATTGTACATTTCCTTTCCACGTTTTATACATTACACCATTTTGCGTAGAATACGCTGCATATAAATCATCCGCTAAGGCAAATGTTATCATACGTGGTCGATCATCCAAAACAGAACGAAAAACCCAAGGACTATAAGGTCGTATGGAATTCATCGTTGACTGTGTTCCACTAGAGTCAGAAGGGTTCGAATTACATGAAAACAAAACGCTTAAAAACCCTGCTACTATTAATACTATACCAATCCTCAACTTCATAATGAAATTAAATTTTGTAAACTTCCGTAAGTATAGTCTTTTTATCTTAAATTTCGTAAACCTTAAATTAATATCACCCTTTCAAAATTATTTTAAATCATTCCAAACTTGTTAAAGAAATTCAAAAGTTAATCGCTAACATATAAAACTATTATTATAAGCGTAGATTTAGACATCAAGACGATGATATAAAAAACTCATTTTAATTGTGGAGAATATTACTCATACTTAGTTGGGTCATTCTCCGTTCAATTATTAGAAACGAAACCTATGAAGTCACTATTTACAGCTCTGCTTATTCTATTTTGTTTTTCGGCTTACGCCCAAAACTCATTTAATATAAAAGGCGTTGTTGAAGACACCTTAGGAAATTCCTTAATTGCTTCCACTGTTTTATTACTAGAGAAAAAAGATTCTACAATGGTAAAATTTACCAGAACAGAACTTGATGGAAGCTTTATGTTTAGAAAAGTGGAGCCTGGAAATTATCTAGTAAAAACTACATACATCGGCTACATTCCACTCACAATTCCAGTTTCTTCTACCGGAGAAAACGTAAATCTAGAAGTGCTTAAGATGAAAGAAATTGCTGAAGAATTAATGCAAGTGGTCATTAAAGCAGCAAAAGCACCTATAAAAATGCGTGGAGATACGATAGAATACGATGCGTCAACTTTTCAAGTACCAGAAGGCTCCAGTGTGGAAGAATTATTACGGCAATTACCAGGAATAGAAGTGGAGCAAGATGGGAGTGTAACTGCAGATGGTAAAAATGTCGATCAAGTAACGGTTGATGGGAAAAAGTTTTTCGGAAATGACCCCAAAGCTGCTACAAAAAATTTACCCGCTGAAGGGATTTCTAAAGTCCAAGTTTTTGATTCTAAAACGGAATCAGAAGAAATCACGGGTTCTACTGAGGAATCAGAATCAAAGACAATGAACTTAGAATTAAAAGATGAGTTCAAAAAAGGAGGATTTGGTAAAATAACTGGAGGAATAGGAACAGAGTCAAGAGCAGAATTAAAAGGAAATTATAATAAATTCAATGAAAAGATTCAATTTTCAATTGTTGGTGTAGGAAATAATACGGGCCGAAATGGATTAGGTTGGAATGATTATCAGGATTTTATGGGATCACAATCTTTCAATTTCTCAGACGATGGTGATTTTGGATTTGGTGGTGGAGGAGGTTTTAGATATTTTACTTTTGGTGGTGGCGGAAGTTCGCTAGAATCAAGTATTCAAAGTTTGTTTTTTAATAGTGGAGGTGCAGGTTTCCCTGAGAATTATAATGCCGGGGCAAACTTAAACTACACAACTGATGAAACTGAAATTTCTTCTGTTTATTACTACAATAGAGCTGGACTTGATAAAACGACAGTAACAGATCGAACTAATTTTCTATTAGGATCGAGTTTTCAAAATATAAGTGAAAGAGTTAGTGATGAATTATCAGAAGGGCATAGAGCAGAATTTTCTATCGACCAAGAAATTGATTCTTTATCCAGTTTTAAAATAGAAATTAACGGTGCATATATTAATGAATATAATCAGTTTGATACAGACTTAAGCTTAAGAAATAATTCTGATCTGGTAAGTGAAACTACATTTGACAATGAAGTAAACACAAATGGTTATTTAGTTAATGCTGTGGGATATTATCGTAAGAAATTTAAAAAGAAAGGTAGAAGATTCGGTGCAAGTACTACTTATTTAAATACCTCTTTAACTGATATTGGAAATCAATTATCAAGTTCCAATTTCTATTCTGGAGAAATGATTGATTCCGTATCTATAATAAATCAAAATACTGATAACCTTCAGAATAAAGTCCAATATAAAGCCAATGCGGTTTTTGTAGAACCGCTAGGAAAAAAGTTCTTTTCTCAAACGTTTTATAACTATTCGAATAGGCTAGAAACGGGAGATAGAACTGTAGAAGATATTAATGGTGATGTAAAGTCTTTAAATGCGCAACTTAGTAGAACGTACGAAAATACCATATCATACCATAGGGCGGGAAGTGCTATAAGATATTTTAATGATGGTCTTAATGTTTCAATAGGAGCTGGAGCGCAGGTATTTAATTTATTTGGAAATTTCGAATCAAAAGTTGATCCTTCGATAAGCGGAATAGTTGATAAACAATTTATTGTTTGGATTCCACATTTTAGTTTGAGTAAAAGTTTCGGAAGAAATGCTCGAACAAGTTTATCTTATAATTTAGGTGCTGTAGAACCAGAAATAGCTCAATTACAACCAATAGTTGACAATACAAATCCACTTTATATTGTAGAAGGAAATCCAGAATTAACTCCAGAGACGAGTCATAATATTTCGGCAAGAGTAAATCGTTTTTGGCCAATGGCTCAAGTGAGATTATATGGAAATATACGATATAGCATTTATACAAATGATATAATTAATAGCGAAACGGTTGATGAAAATCTAGTTACACAAGTTAAACCTGTTAATTATGAAGGAGGAGACAATACAAGTATTTATGCTGGAGGAAGTTTTCCAATCTACAAAAGAAAATTAAAAGGAAATGCCAATTTGGGTGTTACAATAGGAAATAATTTTGCCTTTGTAAATTCATTTTTAAATAGAACAAATTCTGTAAGATATTCTCCTGGTTTATCCGTTACATGGACACCAACAAAAGAAATATCTCTAAGAGCGGGTGGTGACTTTTCGATCGTTGATACAAAGTATGATATTAATGTATCCCAAAATCAACGGAATATTAATAATACATTAAATGCAAGTTTACAAGCGCCTCTATTCTTGAAAGTTTATTTAAATTCTTCACTTGATTATACACAAGTAATTAACGAGAGATTTAATGTTAACGAAACTATTCCGATTTTAAATGCGTCAATTTATAGACACTTCTTACCTGGAAATAAACTAGAAGTAAGATTATCTATTTATGATGCATTTAATAGAAATATACAGATAAATCAAACTGCTTTTGGAAATAGTGTAAGTAATTCATCGACAGGAACATTAGCAAGATATATGATGGTCTCTATGACTTATAATATAAAAGGATTAAAAAATGATGCCAATAAAGGCGGGTTTTGGCATTAAAACAAATTAAAATGAAAAAGGCATTAATTATAATATTTAGTATTTTCTTATTTTCTACTGGGGCTTACGCCCAAAATACGAGTGGAGTAATTACGTACAAAAGAAAGAAGGAATGGGTGCGTTTATTGGATAAACTACCATGGCTTTCCGAAGAAGAAAAAGATCGCTCTAAAAGGGTGTGGGGGAAAAACAATAATGATGGGATTCCATATAAACTATATTTTAATGGAGATAAATCAATTTACTTTGAGCCAGAAAGAGATAATGAATATGGCTATTCTTGGAAGAATGAAGAGTATAAAGTTATACGCGATTATAGCAAGAATGAGAGTAACGATATAATTGAAACTTTAGACAAAAAATATATTGTAGAAGGTATTCCAGAATACAAATGGAAAATTCATAACGAGATCAGAGAAATAGCTGGATATCTATGTATGAAAGCAGAAACTTACAATCCAGTTCTTGATCAAGTAGTCTATGCTTGGTTTACTGATCAAATCCCAGTGAATGGAGGACCAGAAGGATATTATGGACTACCAGGAATGATACTTGAAATAGATTTAGATAATGGAACAGTTATCGTTACTGCTAGCGAAGTAGATATTAGTACAACAACTGTTGAGTTACCACTCCCCAAAAAGTCAAAAGGCAAGAAAATTACTAGAGAAGATCTTGATAAAAAGACGATGGAGTTTATTGATAAAAGTAAAGAAACAGAGCGTAATCCATTTTGGAATATTAGGTATTAATAAGTACTGAACGAGAATGATTTATTAGAAAGACGATATGTTATTCCAACGTACTTTAGTGTCTTGTTTACTGAAGTCTAGCTGTGATCGCGAGAAACAATAAAAAGCTATTCCAAGGTACTTTAGTGCCTTGTTTAGTTAGTGGGTTTTGTTTTATTGAAGAACAAGGGGTTGAAACTCCTTGGAAATAAGTAATATAGAGGAAGCATCATCACTTTTACTACTTGATTAACTACTTACAAAAGCACACCATTTACATTTCTCTTCTCCACATCCTTCAAACTCATGATTTTTAATCCCTTCGTATGTTTCTATTAATTGTGCTTTTACAAATTCTTTATCCTCAGGATTTACAGAAATGTTTACAAGATAACTTTTATCGTATCTTTTTTCCAAAAAGTGAACATTAAATTCTTTTGGTCTCCATGTTTTTAAAGGATACTTTTCAATTAAAAAGCTATAAAAGACCATCTGTCTCCAATAATCAGTTCCTTTTGGATTGACATCACTTGGAGGGTTTATTTTTTTAGAACCCTTTTCTGTAGAACCAGATTTATAATCAAATAAAGAAATACCATCATCGTGCACATCAATTCTATCGATCATTCCACTAATAGGAATTCCTGCATATTCTATATTATTTATATTTAATTCCATAAAATAATCTCTTGCAGAGCCCCATCTTCCCATGTTTTTTTCATAATAAAGTAATAATAGTTTTTGTCCATGTGTAGTTAAATCTTTAAATTCTTTTTCTGTAAAGTGACTTTTAAATTTTCTCATTCCTTTCTGAAGAAAAGATGTCATTACATCAAATTGTGGTACTTTAAAATCAGGATTACTTTTTAATTTAACAAAGAAATGTTCAAGTGCATAATGCATAGCATTACCAAATCCATTACTTTTTCCTCTTGAAGAAGGAACACGGAGTACATTTTCGAAATAATAGGTAAGAGGACAATTAATATATTTATTAAGAGCCGTGGCATTAAGAACTAGATTTTCTAATTGTTTGTCAACAAGATTAGCGTCTATTAACTTAAATTCACTTTGATTAAAGCTATATAGGTCACTTAAAAAAGAATTAATGGAATCATCGTCCAACGCTATGTAAGTATGCTCTTCGACTGCGGGATTAATGTCCAATATAAACTGAGAAGGCTCTAGGGATTTATTTTCTCTTGTCTCAATAGAGTAGGAGAGAAATAATTCATTTCTAGCTCTTGTCATTCCAACATAAAACAACCTCCTTTCTTCTTCTGTCTTTTGCTCTTGCTTATGCTCTTTATCATTTTCTATATACTCTTCTCCAAAAATAGTATTCGGAATCAAAAAGTCCTTAGATCCAGTTTTACTTTTTTCCCAATCTGAAGTTGTTGAATTAATTAAAAATACTGTATCATATTCTAAGCCTTTACTTCCATGCACTGTAGATAAAACAACACCTTTTGAGGAATGATGAATTCTATTGAGTGGAATAGATATTTTTAATTCCTTTAGTTCTATTAAATTATTTAAAATATCATTTAAAGTAAGTTCAGGATTATTTGTGCTTTCGTCTTTTATATAATTAAGAAATTGATTTATTAAGTTCATTCTCTCTGAACAATCAGGTGATTGCATAATATCATCTAAGATACCATTAAATGTAAATAATTTATCGAAAACTACTTGAGGAGTGCAATCAATTAAATCATTCATTCTTTGTTCAAGCTTTATGAATGTAGTGTGAATTTTTTCCGGTTCTTTTAAGTTTAGTTTTTCTAATTCTTCAAGGTTAGATAAAACTGTCCTATAAGAATAATTATCTTCTTCAGTATCTGTTCTTCTGCTGCAGTGAATATTTACCTTAGCGATATCCAATGCAGATATTTTAAAATAACTATAATGCAGAATTTTGAAAAGTAAATCTTCTGCTGAATTTGGAGTTTTTAGTTCTTTATTTAAATAGGTAAGTATATTTATTATTTTAATTATTTCATATTCTTCAAGAATATTTATTTTCTTTTTTAATTTAAATGGAATATTGTTATGACGAAAATATTTTACATAATTCTCAAAGTTTGAATGCTTCCTAGAAAGAACAGCAATTTTAGATAGGTCTTCTCCCTTTTCATGTTTTTCTTTAATTTTTAATAGAATATCTTTTTGTTCATGATTTTCATTTAAATAGCGATTTAAATGTACCTTAATTTCTTTTGGATTATCTGTTCTTGATTTAATTAAATCCTTTGTGAACTCAGTATTATTTACTAGTCTGGTTTTATTATTTTCTATTAATTCTTTAGCCTCATCTAGAATTATTTGAGTTGAACGGTAATTATTTTCCAAAATAACTACCTTAGGAGAATACTTTTGACGGAAGTCTTTTAAATTTTGAATACTTGCCCCTTGAAATCGATAGATGGCTTGATCATCATCACCTACTACAAATAAATTGGGTTGTTCCCAAAAACTTGACAAAGCAAAGATCAATTCATTTTGAGTACCATTTGTATCTTGGTATTCATCTACAAGAATATATTGAAAGCGTTCTTGATAATCCGCTAATAAATCTGGATGATCTTTAAATGCTTTTAAGACCCAAGTTATCATGTCGGCATAGTCATACCTATTTTTACGTGAAAGTATGCTGTTGTAATTTTTAAATTCAGCAATGGCTGCTTTAGCACTTTTAACTTTTTTTAAATATGGTTTAAGCTTTGTTGGATTTACATCTCCTTTTACATACCCTTTTGGTGGTCGTTTGTATTGGTTTGAAGAGTTTTCTTTGAAGTTAATTAAATCTTCCTCAAAGGCTTTAAGTAAATCTTCTTCCGTCCAACCTTCTTTTTTTATATTTTGAAAATACGACGCTAGCCTACCTTTATCATAATATAAGTCACCAGATAATCTTTTTAAATGGTGATTATCAGAAAAAGAGTCAATTAGTTCTTTGAAGACACCATAAGACTCAAGATCCGACAATGCTTCTAGGTCACTATATCCACCGAAATATTCTACATTATCCTTTATAACAGATGAGCAAAAGCTATGGAAAGTATAAATATTCACTTTATATGCGTCTGTCCCTATAAATTTAAGAAGCCGTTGTCGCATGGCAATAGTTCCTGCATCGGTATATGTCAAGGCAAGAATATTGTGTGCTTGAATATCTGTATTCTTAAGAATATATCCTATTCGAACAGCTAACAATTGTGTTTTACCAGTACCCGGTCCTGCAATAACCATCATTGGGCCATCAAAATCTGTTACCGCTTGTTTTTGTTTTTCGTTGAGTTGGTTTAATGCTATTTCGAATTCTCCTTTATTCGTACTATCCATGAATTTATTTCTTTTGCAAAATCAAATTTAATCAATATTAATTTGCTAATGTAACAGCCTTAAAATAAAAATAGGATATGAAAATCATATCCTATATTTAATATATTATATTAATTATATTTTTAACTTTTTAGAGTAGCAATACCTACCTTATATTGAAAAGCAGCAGAACCCTTTTTCTTAGAAATAAATAGGAATGTTTCATCGTCTAACTGTATACATTTGTTAGGTAGGATTAAGAAGTCTTTTTTATCTTCTCCTTTAATTAAAGAATGACTTGTTTCGCCATCTATGAATTTTGATGCAGTAGTTCCTGCTTTTGATATACTTGAAATTTTTAAATGCGGCGAACCTTCTTTTGTGTTTCCTTTAATCTCATCAATATTATCATTATAAATTGTGATTAATCCGTCTTTTCCTTGAAATTGGAACATTCCTTGAAATTCAAAATATTTAGTATCTCTTTTATACGATTCAGTATTGGAGTGTAATTTTTTATGAACAAGAACTTCTCCTTCTTTTTCTTTCTCTTCAATAAATACCATGTCACCTGAAATTTTAGCTATTGTAGTAGTACTTCCAATTTTTATAGAAGGAGCTTCTAACGAATACCTCTCTAAAACGACATACCGTTTACCATCAATCGTAGTAATTCCTCTATTTTTAAATCCTGATTTAGGTGATTCAACTTTTACTTGTTGTGTTTTTTTCTTTCCTTTTGGTACTTTCTTTGTTTCTGTTAGTAAACTTGCTTTACTTAATTTGGAATATTGACTTGCTTCAAAATTTATTTCTTTTTTATCCGTGACACTTCCATCTTCTGCTGAATAATATTCAACATAAAAATCAGATATTCCTTTTGTTAAAATACCTTTATTCAATTCTGTTATAAAAGTAAATCCATCCTCTGTTTTAGCAAATTCATTCGTGGTAATATATTTATCTGCAATTGTTGGCTTTATCTCTTCTAATACTGTCCCTTTTTCTTTAATAATAAACTTGTGCTCTGTCAAATCATTTTTCGGTAAATTATCAACATAGTATGCCTCAGCACTTCCTGAAACACCTAGATACTCAACATACAAAATATTGCCATTATTTGTCAATGCAAAATCTCGATATCTACTTTTCTTATCTTCTATTGGCAATTCTAACGTATTAGAAAAGACTTGTTCTAAATTTTCATCAAACACACTAAAGTGCAGGATTTTATTTTCTGTAGCGCGTTCGATTACTGCAAATAAAGTTTTCTTACCATCATGAGATTTCCGTATTGTAGGATAGCTATATAGTGTCGACTTTTTTGGCAAGGACATCAATGAATGTTTTTTATTCATTTCACCTTTTGTAGATAAAGTGTATAGATTAAATTCTTTTGGCGAGTTTTTATCTAGACTTGGTTCTGCAAGTATAAGCGAGAATTCACCTTTCATGGC
>CAYOIL010000061.1:0-16671 GCA_964403985.1 uncultured Saprospiraceae bacterium | reverse complement strand
GTATTAAGCCTCCCGCTAGCGTTCATCCTGAGCCAGGATCAAACTCTCCATAGTATTATCTTTGATTCCGATAAATCGGAATTCTAATCATGTTATATGGCTAATTTTTTCCTCTCAAAAAATTTGCTGGCGATTGTTGAATTTGTATTCTCTTTTCGCGTCTTACCTAATAAAATTAGGTTCTACATTATATTACTAATCGTGTCAATGAACTTGTTTCTTTTTGCTTTGTTTCTAAAGCGGCGCAAAAATACAACCTTTTTAGAATTAACAAAACTTTTTAAGATTTTTTTTAAAATTATTTTTTAGCAACTTCACATGCATCACTTTAAAATAATATCCCATTTCGTTTAACGGGATTGCAAAGGTACAACCTTTTCTTTCTTTCTACCAAATTTTTATCCAAAAAAAATCAATCTTTTTTTAACCTTTTTTTTACCTGTTTGCCACACATACATTTCCCCTAATTTTATCCACTCTTTTTCTCCTTATCACAATTAATTATTTTGGCTTTTATCCCTTTCTCAAAACCCAAAATCATATATTTTTATTTATATATGTTCTTATTGCTTTAATTCTTTCATAAAAATCAATTCTTACTAAGAAATCTACCAATTATAGAATCATTTATGTCTATCACTTGAATAAATTATGACATCATATATTACATAATTATAAAAAGCAATTGCTTACTCTTATTACTTACTATATCTATTAAAATCTTAATTAGACATTATTACATAGTGTTACATTGTGTAACAAAACATTTAGTTTAAAATATTTGGGTTAGCTCTTTAACCTATTTGTACTAGTAATAACTTTTGAGTAAACAGTATTCCTTCAAGATCAAGTTTTACCTTTCACTCTATCCATCTTGTTTTGTAATTCTAGTGGAACATTGATTATTAATCCCCAACTTAGATATAAACCCTTTTGGGCGAAAGCCCTAGAACCTTTAATAGATATATATTTATAATAGATTCAAGCTATTTCTTAAGGCACTACTAAATAACAAGTATATCTTTTTACTATCTGGAACTCTTATTCTTTCCTCTGACAATGTGCTGGCAGATGCATTTTTTATTTTCTTGAATAAGTTGACATAATATATATATGCAAGATAAACACCTAGTCGACATCCTTTAGGCAATCTAATAATTCCTTCATATCCTGCTGCGAAATCTTTAGAAATATCCATCTCTATTTCTTTCTTCTCTACATTATTAAACTGTTGATAATCTAGACCAGGAAAATAGGTCCTTCCTCTTTCTTCATAATCGCTCTTTATGTCTCTTAAGAAGTTAATCTTTTGAAAGGCCGATCCTAGTTTTCTTGCTGGTTCTTTTAAAGTATCATATAATTCAGCATTATTTTCAGTAAATACTTTTAAGCACATCAAGCCTACGACCTCAGCACTACCATATATATATTTATTATAGTTCTGCCATTCATAGTCAGTATTCTCTAAATCCATTTCCATGCTATCAAGAAAGGCATCGATAAGATCGGTATTTATTCCAAATTCGTGAACTGTTTTTTGAAATGAGTGAAGTACTGGATTTAAACTTAATTTCTGTGTTATTGCTTGATGCGTATCTTTCCTGAATTCATCCAATAGCATTTTTTTATCATAAGAATGAAAAGTATCTACAATCTCGTCTGCAAATCTTACAAAGCCATATATATTATATATAGGTGTTCTATATTTAGGATCAAACATCTTTATCCCCAGTGAAAATGACGTACTGTATTTGTTAGTAATTAACTTACTACACTGTTCACAACTATTATCGTATAACTTAATCATACTGTATGTTTTAATATTTCTTTAGCAACAACACATCCCGAAATTATAGAAGGAGGAACTCCTGGACCAGGTGTTGTTAACTGACCTGTATAATAAAGATTTTTGACATGTTTATTCCTTAGTTTTGGCTTAAGGAATGCTGTTTGCTTTAATGTATTTGCCAATCCATATGCATTTCCCTTGTAGGAATTGTACCTAGATTCAAAATCATTCATAGCGAATGACCTTTTATATATTATGTGAGGAAGTATTGATTCTCGTGTTTTTTGTTCTAGTCTTTTTATCACTTTTTCGAAATTCTCTTTTCTTTTTTCTTCACTATCTTCTAGCCCTGGAGCTAATGGAATTAGCAAAAATACATTTTCCATATCTTCTGGAGCAACCGAATCATCACTTATTGAGGGAACACAAGTATAGAACAAAGGTGCTGTAGGCCATTGTGGTCTTTCATAAATCTCATCAGCATGTGTATTAAAGTCTTCATCAAAAAACAGATTATGGTGTGTTAATCCTTTAATCTTTTTATTGATTCCTAAATAAAACAACAACGAACTTGGCGCCATTACCCTTTTATCCCAATATGCTTTTGAATAATTTCTCGTGTTATCATCTAATAAATGAGTATCTACATGATTATAATCCGCATTGGCAATAACATAATCAGCATTATACTGACTTTTTGATGTATGTACTGATGTTGCGAGTTTATTTTCTGTATTTATTTTATGTACGGTTTCATTAAAATGAAATTTCACTCCTTGTTCAACAGCTATTTTATGCATAGCCTTTGAGATTTCATACATTCCACCTTCGGGATACCAAGTTCCTAATGTAATATCAGCATAATTCATTAGGCTGTATAATGCTGGAGTTTTTTCGGGCTTAGCGCCCAAAAACAAAACTGGAAATTCAAGTAATTCAATAATTAATGGGTTTTTGAATAGCTTCCTTATTGCGCTTGATATAGAAGAAAACATTTGCAGACGAAGAGCACTCTTGGCAATTCGTAAATCAATAAACTCACTTAATCCATGGCTTGGCTTCCAAACAAATTCGTTCATTCCAACTTCGTACTTATATTTCGCCTCTATCAAAAAGTTCCTTAGCTTTTCGCCAGCGCCCTTTTCCATTGACTCTACAAGATCTATTACAGCATCTTCTCCAGCAGGAACATCTACTGAAGTATTGTTTTTGAAAAACACTCTGTATGAAGGATCAAGTCTTTTTAATGTATAAAAATCAGAAGCAGTTTTACCAAAATGTTGATAGAAATTCTCAAAAACTTCAGGCATCCAATACCAAGATGGTCCCATATCAAACGTAAACCCCTTCTCTTTAAATTGAGACGCCCGACCTCCAGGACCTTCATTTTTTTCAACAACTATTACTTCATGGCCTTCTTTTGCAAGATATGCAGCACTTGAGAGACCTGCAAAACCTGAACCTATAATTACAATTTTAGACATAAAAAGAGTTAGTTGTTAGTTTAAAAAAGGTAAAACCACAAAGACATATATTTTGTTTAGCTTTTTTAAAAAAAAGTTCAACAAAGTGGCTGTAATAAATTATGCTGGAATAATAAACGAAATTTGGTTCAATCCATAATTTTCCACCTTTCCATTTTTATTTAAAGATAATTTTCCAAGAGAATCAATCCCTAGTAGCTCTGCTTCAAAAGCTTCATCCCCTTTCTTAAAAGAACAAATTTCACCTCTTCGATATAAATATTTAAGATATTCAAGCTTTAATTCTAGATATTTACCTTCTTTTAATTTTGTATAATATTGACCAACTTCAATTAGGATTTTTTTTTGAAATTGATTCAAATCACTTAATTTCCCAGAAATATTGAATATTGAAACGGGATTTGGTAGTAAATGGGGAAATGTGTCTTGGTTGAGATTTATTCCATATCCTAAAACACTTGAAACAATTTTCTTTCCTTGAATACTTTGTTGAATAAGTAATCCAGCTATTTTACAATTATTGTAATAGATATCATTGGGCCATTTTATCATAATTTGCTCATTCAGCATCGTTTCTATTGATTTTCGGATGGAAAGGCTGAGAACAATATTTAAATAAAACAATTTTTCGATTGGAAGGAAATGCGGATATAGAATTATACTACTTGTAATGTTTTTTTCCTCATCTGAGAACCATTTTCTGCCAATCTGACCATTTCCACTCAATTGTTTATAGGTCGTTATGACAGTTCCTTCGATTGGATTACTTTTTGATAGTAAGTTAATACAGTAATCATTCGTTGATTGTATTTGGTCGAAATGTATTGGATAAAATTCCATAAGGTCGTTAGTCCGTTACTAGAATACATATATTTGTATGATTAAAGTTGCCAAGGTAATAATAAAAGAAGTAAAAAGAAGATATTGAATACAGCTAAAAGAATAAGTAACGTTGAACATTTATGCGATATAATCGTAGATTCTATACAAGATGTAAAAGGTAAAAATATTGTAAAACTAGATTTGAGGAAATTAGATGCTTCCCCGACTGATTATTTTATTGTGTGTGAAGGTGATTCTTCTACACAAGTAAGAGCAATTTCTGGAAGAATCAATAAAAATGTGAAAGATCAGTTAGAAATTAAACCTAATCATACGGAGGGTAAAGAGAATAGTCAATGGATATTAGTTGATTATTTCAATGTAATAGTGCATGTATTTTATCCAGAAGCGAGAAAATTTTATGAATTGGAAGATTTATGGAGTGACGCCGAGATTACTGAGTACGAAAATTTATAAAATTAATGCGAACGAAACAAGATATTACTTGTTTAACTAGTCCGTCAAGAAAAAGAATATGAGTCAAGAGAATCCAAATAAAGATAAAAAGCCAGGTAATCTGGGGAATAATAATTACTGGTTAATTGGGTTATTGTTTTTTGCAGTAATTGCCTTCAATTTAATTATATATAGTTCCAGCAAAGGGGAAACCACTACAACAGAAGGGTTTTTCAGAATGGCAGAAAATGATGAAATCGAGAAGGTTGAAATCATTAATGAAAAAATTGTACAGATTTACTTAAATGAAAAGGGTAAATCAAAGAACGAATTTAAAAGTAATGCTCTTAATCAAAACTCTCCACAATTCTCTTTTCAAATAGGTGATATTGGGAATTTTGAAGAAAGGATCAATGCTCTTAATGATGATGCAGGGTCAATTGTTCTTGATCCCGTTCATGTTACTAAGCAAAACTATTTACTTCCTATTTTAAGTTGGCTTATTCCATTATTTATAATAATTGGTTTATGGGTTTATTTCATGCGTCGCGTTGGCGGTGGTGGAGGTGGGGCTGGTGCCCAAATTTTTAATATTGGAAAATCAAAAGCTTCTCTTTTTGATGCGAATTCAAAGGTTAATGTGACATTTCAAGATGTTGCAGGACTGGATGAAGCTAAAGAAGAAGTCATGGAAGTTGTCGATTTCTTAAAAACACCAAAGAAATATACTTCACTAGGTGGAAAAATTCCAAAAGGGGTTTTATTAGTAGGCCCTCCAGGAACAGGAAAAACCCTTTTGGCGAAAGCCGTTGCGGGAGAAGCTGGCGTTCCATTCTTCAGTATTTCAGGTTCAGATTTCGTAGAAATGTTTGTTGGAGTAGGTGCATCAAGAGTTCGTGACTTATTCAAACAAGCAAGAGAGAAAGCACCTTGTATCGTTTTTATCGATGAAATTGATGCTATAGGGCGAGCAAGAGGAAGAGGAGCTATGCAGGGAGGGAATGATGAAAGAGAAAACACTCTAAATCAATTACTTGTAGAGATGGATGGATTCTCAACAGATAAAGGAGTAATCTTAATGGCTGCGACTAACCGTCCGGATATTCTTGATACTGCTTTGATGAGGCCTGGACGATTCGATAGACAAATAGGAATTGATAGACCAGATCTTAAAGGGAGAGAAGCAATTTTCAAAGTACACTTGAAAAACATCAAAACTGCAAGTGAAATGAAACCAGACGTGTTAGCAGAAATGACACCTGGATTTGCTGGAGCAGAAATTGCAAATGTTTGTAACGAAGCAGCTTTAGTAGCTGCTAGAAGAAATAAGTCATTTGTTGACATGGATGATTTCAACTTTGCTCTAGATAGAGTAATAGGTGGTTTAGAGAAAAAGAACAAACTTATTTCTCCTAATGAAAAAGAAATCATTGCTTATCATGAAGCAGGACATGCTGTTTGTGGTTGGTTCTTAGAACATGCTTCTCCTTTAGTAAAAGTTACAATAGTACCAAGGGGAATTGGAACTTTAGGGTATGCTCAATACAGACCCAAAGAAGAATATATTACTAGAACAGAAGCTTTACTTGACAGAATGTGTATGACATTTGGTGGAAGAGCTGCAGAGAAAATTATTTTTGACAAAATTTCGACTGGTGCTCAAAGTGACTTAGATCAAGTAACGAAGATGGCCTACAGCATGATTGCTATCTATGGTATGAATGAAAAAGTGGGAAATGTCTCATTTTATGGAATGCAAAATGACCAATTCAATAAGCCATATTCTGACGAGACTGCGAGTCTTATAGATGAAGAAGTTCGAAAAATGGTTGAAAAGCAATATGTAAGAGCGCAAAATTTACTTAAAGAAAGAAAAACTGAATTAGAAGCACTTGCTAAACAATTGCTAGAGAAAGAAGTACTTCTTAAAAGTGATGTTGAGCGTTTGATAGGGCCAAGGCCTTTTGAAAGTACTCATGCAATAGAGGAAACTCCTGACATTAAGCCTGAGTTACCTCCAGATTTACCAATGAGTTAATCATAGAATTTGATAATTATTTTCAACAAACCTATACTTAATTCGAATTAAATAAAAAAGGGAAATTTACTGAAAAGTAAATTTCCCTTTTTTTATTGTAATGGAATAATTCCTGATTCATTTTGAATCTCGTTATCTTCTGAATATAAAAGATAAAACCCTCCTCCACCAGCTCCACATAATTTAAACATTAAATTATATGTTTCTTTAAATGACAAAAGCGAATTCTTTATTTCACTTGGAAACATAGGGATCAAGTATTTCAATTGATTTTTTTCTAAAACAGCAAAATTTTGCCTAAAGCTATTTCTATCCTCATTTAAATAAGATGCTATTAGCTTTTGATTAATAGGAATTAATTTTTCATCTACTATCGGTTTTAAAAATTCATTATAACTGTTTTTATACCATTCAACTAATGGAGCAGTTGTACGAGAAACACCAGAATCCCATAAATATAAATTTCTACTTAAATCAGAGTCTGCCTCGATCAGATTTATCGAACCATTATTAAGGTAAACAGGTTTTCCGAAATAAGATACTAAAGGGTCGATTCCTGATGAACTCCCGTGAAAAAAATTTTCCATTTTTATAAAGAGTTCTCTTAATTCCTTGCTATCATCAGGTACTTTAGACATAAAAGCATCATAAACTGATGCTACTATAGAACCACTGCTTCCTGCTCCATAACCTTTAGGAATATTAGAATCTAAAAATAAGCCATCATTCCATTCGTTTGAAAACTTTTCAAGATCTAACTTACCTATTCCTTGAACAACTAAGAAATCAACAAATCTATCTAGGCTTTCTCTTGATTCAAACTCTAAATCATCATAATCCCAGTTAGCTGTTTTCTTATAAAGTGGTATTGCTAAAGAATCTCCACCGTGAATAACAGTATATTCTCCGAATAGCAATGCCTTACCTGGATATATTTTATTTGTAATGTCTTCCATTACTTATAACTAAAATAAAAACTAAGAGATTTCTTCAAATCTTCAGGAAGATCTGGCATGTTATGCCTTGGGACAAGTAGAGTTGCTATATGATAAAAGTCTCTAAAAACATGATGTTTCTCCGCTGTTTTCTTTAAATATTTGTGCCCAGAAGAACCACCTGTACCCATTTTATTTCCAAGCATTCTCATGACCATTTGGGCATGTCGATTTCTCCAAATTGTAAATTGTTGATCTACTTCCACAAGTTTTCTTAGTAAATTAAAAGGTTGCCAAAGTATGGGTTCTTCTCGGTATAAATTGATCATAAGTGCAGCAATTGTAGCTTTGTAACTCAGCTTAAGAGTTCCAGCTTCAATTTGTTCTTGGTGCTTTTCAGGAGAAAGAACTTGATGAAAGTACGTCTCTGAATGTTTTAGATTTTCAATTCTAGCTTTTTTATTTTCATCACTTAAAATATTTGTTGCTAAGATGGCAGCTTCTTCCTCTTTAAACATTGCCGTAACGGCTTCAGTATACTTTTCAACAAAGTTGAAATCTTCCCAGTTTAGGAATGGCGTTCTCTCTAGCCAATCTTCTATCAGAGTAAATAGATTCTCTGATCCTTCCCACTTTTTAATATTATCCTTTCCTTTTTCATTAAATACAACATCATACGGAGCATCGAGATAATTTTCCCTAGTTTTTCTTTTCAATCCAAGTAAAATTTCAATTTCTCGGAATTGAATACTTTGAAATCCCGATGCTGGAAATAAATAGGATCTAAATTCTAAGAAATCTAGAGCTGTCATAGTTTCCATCACCTCGATTTGCTCAACTAATAAACCTTGAATTTTTAAAACTCTATCTAGCCTTGCGACACTTCTACCAATATTTCGTTCATCAACTTTTCCATCATCAAAATCATCAATTATTGCGCGCAGTTCATGAATAATTTGCTTAAACCATAATTCATAAACTTGATGAGTAATTATAAATAACATCTCTTCATGAGCAGGCTTTCCAGCCTCAACTGATCGAAGATCCTGTGCATTAACAATTTTATCTAATTGAAGATATTCTTTGTAGTGAATTGATGTATACTTTATATCTTTTTTTTCCATGTTGCGAAAGTACTAAGTAAAAAGAAAAGAATTCTCTATTATTTTCATTTTTTACTTTTTAGTGAATTTATCTTGTTGGTTATTATCTGTTTTTGTGAAGTTTATATAAATAAGGTCAATTTGTTTTTAAAATTTTTATATTTTTCCATGAATAAAAATTCGAATTATGAAAGGAAAAATCTTTGGAGTGCTAATGCTCTTACTTTTTGCATTTTTTCAAATTAACGCACAGTCTCCTAGTGATATACATCTTAGTGATCATATGGTGATTGAAAATGTAATGTTGGTTGAAAAAGCAGGGCTTTCGCCCAAAAAAGTTAATATTATAATTCGGAAAGGTGTAATAAAAGAAGTAACAACTTCTACGAACTACCCAAAAGATGCTATTGTAATTTCTGCTGATAGTATGTATGCCTACCCAGCATTTATAGATGCTGGTTCACATACTGCTTATCCAAAAATTGAAGAAAAAGAAAAATCTTCTTCAGTAAAAGATCCAGGCAATCCGGGGTTTAAAAGAGCTGGTGTAACGCCTGAACATACGGTACATTCGAACTTAAAACTAAGTGACTCATCGGTAGATAAAATGAGAAAAGCTGGGTTTGCTGTATCACACGTATTGCCACGAGGAAGAATGTTAAGTGGACAAGGCTCCATTGTACTATTAAAAGAGGAAGAAACGATTCCTTACGTAAGAAAAAATTCAAGTATGTACGGGAGTTTTACAAGTGCAAAAGGGCGAGTTTTTCCAAGTACCGTTATTGCTGTTATGACTAAACACCGAGAATTATTTAAACAAGCCGAGTATGCTAAAAAGTACGAAGCTCAATATAATTCTAATCCTGTTGGTCTTGATAGACCAGCTTATCCTGAGCAACTTCAAGCTTTATATCCAGTAATTGACAAAAAGATTCCTCTATATTTTAATGCAGAAAAAACATTGGATATTAGTAGAGCACTAACATTAAACAAAGATCTTAAAACGTCATTAATTTTGACGGAAGTCAAACAAGTAGGACCAAATATTGAAAAGATAAAATCTTTGGGTTCTCCAATTCTATTATCTATGGATCTACCTAAAAACATGGAAGAAGAAAAAGATAGTACAAAAGTAATCTCTGAAGAAAAACAAAAATTAATTGATCGTAAAAAAGCATCAATTAAAGAATATCAAATGCAAGCTTCCACTTTGAAAAAGAACGGAGTAAAATTCGGATTTTCATTTTTTGATACTAAACCTAGTGATTTATCCAAAAAATTTGCGATTCTTTTAGAAAATGATATGTCTAAGGAAGAGATTCTTAAAGCATTAACAATAGATGCCGCAGACATCTTAGGGATTTCTAATGTAACTGGAACGGTCGAACGGAATAAATTAGCAAACATAATCGTGACTGATGGAGAATTGTTTGAAAAAGGAACCAATATCGTTTACACAGTTGTAGAAGGTAAAATGTTCAAGCATGATGTAAAAAAGAAAAAAGAAGTAAATGGGGATAAAAATGCAAGTGTTGATATAAGTGGTATGTGGGCAATTGAAGCAAAAATTCCCGGAGATGAGCAAAATGCTAAATTAAAATTCACTAAAAGTGGCGATGACTACACTGGTGTATTGATAGATGATGAAGGTGATGAATATAAGCTTGAATCAGTAACACTTGAAGGAGATCTATTGTCTTTTTCTTTTACTTTAAATGAACAAGGCATGTCAATGGAAATGGTGGGAAGTGCAAAAATTTCTGATGATAGTTTAGAAGGAACTATTTCAGTTGGAGAATTTGGTTCTTTTCCATTAGAGGGTAATAAAATTTCAAATCCTGAAAAATATTAAAATGAAGAACATATATAATATAATAGGTTTAATCCTTCTTAGTGTTGGTTTATTACATGCTCAAGACAAAGGAAACATTCTTATAAAGGGTGGTACTGTAATAACGATTACTAATGGAGTATTAGATAATCATGATGTTTACATAAAAGATGGAATAATAAAAAATATTGCTAAAGATATTTCTGTTCCAAAAGGTGTAAAAGTAATTGATGCTACTGATAAATTTGTCATGGCAGGTATTGTTGATGCTCATTCACACATTGGAATTTCAACTGTAAATGAAGCAACTGCGCCAAATACGGCACAAGTATGGGTAGGAGATGCAATTGACCCTATGGATGTAGGTCTATATAGAGCTCTCGCTGGAGGTGTTACCGTTTCACATGCAATGCATGGAAGTGCGAATGCAATTGGTGGCGAATGTGAAACTATAAAACATAGATATGGTGAAATAGATCCAGAAATGATGAGAATGGTCGATGCTCCACGTACGATAAAATTTGCTTTGGGTGAAAACCCAATGAGAGTACATGGAGAAGGTAGTGAAATAGTTCCTGCAACAAGAATGGGAGTTGAACAAGTGATGAGAAATTCATTTGCACAAGCTCAAAAGTACAAGAAAGCTTGGGCAGATTTTAATAGCGGAGTAACTAAGAAACCGCCTATGTATGATAAAAGAATGGAGACTATGGTTGATATTCTTGAAGGTGAAATAATTATACACTGCCACTCTTATCGTGCAGATGAAATCCTTATGTTAATGAATGTATGTAAAGATTTTGGTGTTTCAAAATTAGTATTTCAACACGTAAATGAAGGTTTTAAAGTTGCCCCTGAATTAGCTGCTTGGGGAGCTGGAGCTTCCGTTTTCTCAGATTGGTGGGCATATAAATTCGAGGTATATTATAGTACAGCATATAATGCTGCTATTTTAACTAAAAACGGTGTGTTGACATCTATTAATAGTGATTCGGGAGAACTTATTCGACATTTATACCACGAGGCGGCAAAGTCCCAAAAATATGGAGATTTGACGGATGAAGAAGCACTAAAATTAATAACTATTAATCCTGCTAAGCAATTGGGAATAGGAGATAGAGTAGGATCTTTAGAGAAAGGAAAAGAAGGAGATGTTGTGATTTTTAATAATCATCCTTTATCAATTTATGCAATTCCGGAGATCACGGTAGTTGATGGTGTAATCCGTTTTGATATTAATGAAGATCCTAAGGATATGAGAGTTGATATCGACCCAGAAGAATCAATTCCTACATATATGCATTCTGAAACTCATGATCATGATAAATGTATGCAAGGGGTTAGTGAATCTACACATCAACATTAAAATAAAGAAAATGAATAATTCGAAAATATATTTAATACTTCTAGTAATTGGTTTGTTTTTCGGTACTGCTAATAGTCAGATGGTTGGCAAAGGAGAGTATGGGAAATTTTTACTAGAAAATGCAGAAATTCATACCGTTACAAATGGAGTTATAAATGGTTCTGTATTAATTGAAAATGGAAAAATTCTACAAGTAGGAGCTATTACTGATGCCGGTGATGCTAAAAAAATAGATTGCAAAGGAAAAAGAATTTATCCAGGTTTTATAGACAGTGGTACAACACTTGGCTTAAATGAAATTAGTGCCGTTTCATTGACTAGAGATGCAAACGAAATAGGTGAATTCACGCCTCAAATGAAGGCGATAACTGCGGTTAATCCTAATTCGGTTTTGATACCTGTAACTAGAGTAAATGGAGTTACAACGGTTATAACAACTCCTACAGGTGGGATATTTCCTGGAACTGCAGCATTAATTGACCTTTGGGGGTACACCCCAAACCAAATGAGTACAGGTTTCCAAGCATTGTTAATTAATTATCCAAACACAGGAAAAAGAGGATGGTGGGATAAAAGAAGTGAAGAAGATATCAAAAAGGATGCTGAAAAAGCAGTTAAGAAATTAAATGAGTACTGGGAAAAGGCAGTTTCTTATTCTACAATTTATTCAACTGCAGGTGATGAGGTGGATTATAATCCTGAGTTAGAATCCATGAGAAAAGCGGTGAATAAAGAAATGAAAGTAATAGTAAATTGCAATTCGAAAGAAGACATTCTTAGTGCGATTAAATGGATAAAAAAATCAAATGTTGAAGGAATTCTTTCAGGAGTAAGAGAAGGTTATATGATTGCTGACTCGATCGCTGCCTCTGGCATTCCTGTAATCACAGGACCTATTCTTGGAATGCCTTCACGAGCTTCAGAAGCATATGACTCTGCTTATAAGAATGCTGGAGTTATGCAAAAGGCAGGGGTCCTTGTTGCCATTCAAACAGGCGAAAATGAAAATGTAAGAAATTTACTTTACAATGCTGGTTTTGCTGCAACATATGGGTTGGGAACAGAAGAAGCCGTTAAATCAATTACCATTAATCCTGCTAAGATTTTTGGTGTAGAGCGCACACATGGAAGTATTGAGGTTGGAAAAATTGCTAATTTATTTATTTGTGATGGTGATCCCTTTGAGACAAAGACAACAATAGAACAAGTTTTTATTAATGGCTGGAAAATTCCTATGGAAAGTAGACATACCTTATTATATGATGAGTTCTTAAAGAGAAATCCAGGACTGGATGAAAAATAAAAAAAACTTGTTATCATATCATACTGCTGGCTTAACTGAAGCAGGATGCGATGAAGCAGGAAGAGGATGCCTTGCTGGTCCTGTTGTAGCTGCTGCTGTTATTTTACCTAAAAAATGGAAAAATTCAGTTCTAAATGATAGTAAGCAATTAACAAAAAAACAAAGACAACTTCTTCGTAAGGTAATTGAAAAAGAAGCAATTTCATATGCTGTCAGCTTTGTAGATGAGAAAGAAATTGATTCGATAAACATACTTAATGCAAGCATAATTGCAATGCAACGCGCTGTATCAAAGCTAAATCAAAGACCAGATCAATTATTGATAGACGGGAATAGATTTCACGCTTATGATAATATACCCCATCATTGTATAATTAAAGGAGATGGAAAATATTTATCAATTGCCGCAGCTTCTGTTCTTGCGAAAACGTATAGAGATGATTTTATGCAAAATCTTCATATAAAATTTCCATACTATTCTTGGGATACAAACAAAGGATATCCAACTCAAGCTCATAGAAAAGCTATTATTGAAAAAGGAACATGCTCCTATCACAGAAAATCATTTCGTTTATATCCTTTACCAAAACAAGGAGAATTATTCTAGGCACACTAAAATTCTAGCCATTAAATCTTAGCAAAATTATATTGATTGATTGTGATCAAACTGCTCTAAATAATCTGCAACTTTTCTTAAGAAAGACCCACCTAAAAAGCCATCAACAACTCTATGGTCGTAGGAAAGTGATAAAAACATCATTTGTCTTATTGCGATTAAGTCACCATATTCTGTTTCTACTACAGCTGGTTTTTTTCTTATCGCACCCACAGCAAGTATCGCAACTTGAGGTTGATTGATTATAGGTGTTCCCATTACATTGCCGAATGTCCCCACATTAGTTAATGTAAATGTTCCTCCTTGAATCTCATCTGGCTTTAATTTATTTCCCCTTGCTCTATTTGCTAGATCATTTACCGATCTGGCAAGTCCACCTAGGTTTAAGTGATCTGCATTCTTAATAACAGGGACAATAAGGTTTCCACTAGGTAAAGCAGCAGCCATCCCTATATTAATGTTTTTCTTTACTATTATTTTATCTTCCTTTACTGTTATGTTAATCAAAGGAAAGTCTTTTATTGCTTTTACAACTGCTTCTATAAAAATAGGAGTGAAAGTTAATTTTTCACCATAAGATGCTGCAAATGCTTTTTTATTAGCGTTTCTCCAATTCCATATATTAGTTACATCTGCTTCAACAAATGAGGTTACATGGGGTGATGTATGCTTTGACATTACCATGTGGTCAGCAATCATTTTCCTCATTCTATCCATTTGAATGATCTCATCATCCCCAGAAACAGAAACAACTGGTGCTGATTTTGTTTCAGAAACTGGTGCTTTTGAACTTACTTGGGAAGACTCACTTTCACTTGGATTAGTAGCCGGATGCTGAATATTTTTGTGTGCAATGTTTCCTTTTGCTGATAAATATGCTAATAAGTCTTTTTTTGTTAATCTATTATCTTTTCCAGTACCGGGAATAGAATCTAAAACAGCAATTGAAATATTTTCCTTCTTTGCTATATTTTTGATTAAAGGAGAATAAAATCTATCGGCACTCGAAAAATCTTGACTTCCTACACTTTGAGCCAAGGGTTGTGAAATTACTTCTAACACTTGAGCACTAGGTTTACTTTCTTGAACTTCTTTTACTACAGAATTTTCTTGTTTTGTCTCTTCTGGTTCAGCAACAGCAGGAGATGGAACAGGTTCAACATCTTCTCCATTGGTAGCTAATCTTGCAATAACTTTTCCTACCTCTACAATATCATTTTCTTTAAATAAGACTTCCGTGATCTTCCCTTCTACTGGTGAAGGAATTTCTGAATCCACCTTATCTGTAGCTATTTCTAAAATAGCTTCGTCTAATTCAACTGTATCCCCAACATTCTTCAGCCATTTTAAAATGGTTGCTTCCATGATACTTTCACCCATTTTAGGCATTATTAGATCCACTATTGCCATAATCTTATTAATTTAATTTTTCAACGCAAAGATATTTTTTATTACCAGCTTTTATGCAGATTTTATCTTTGATTTTTGTATCAAACACATCAAAATTATTAATTTTTTTAAAATTAAAATTTTACTTTTTTGACCTACTTTCAATAAATAATCGCATTAAATTTAATGCTGCATATGATGTAAATTCTATATTCTTTTCCCGATTCTTTGTTAATTGTAATTTCTTTACTTTAATTTCATCCTTATCTCCTACTCCTATATAAATTGTCCCTACTGGTTTTTCTTTTGATCCTCCTCCTGGCCCCGCAATTCCGCTTACTGCGATTGCATAATCACTATTCATAACTTCTAGCCCTCCTTTTACCATTTCTCGCACAACAACTTCGCTTACTGCTCCAAATTTTTCCAAACTTTCATTCTTTACACCAAGAATTTCGTTCTTTATGCGATTTGAATAACTAACTATTGTTCCTTCAAAATATGAAGATGATCCAGGTACTGAAGTAATTAATTTAGAAATAGAACCTCCGGTACAACTTTCTACACAAGTTATTTTCTCTCCTCTCGTTTTTAAAATTTCTCCTAATTTACTTTCCAACGTATCTTCATTACTTCCAAAAACATATTTTGAAATTCTACTTTCAATTCGAGATACGATAGAATGTACTTCTTCAACTAGTTCTTCTTCGGATTCTCCTATTCCTGAAACCCTTATCCTAACTTTACCTAAACTGGGTAAATAGGCAATATCAAAATGTTCACTTAATTCATTCTCTATATCTTCAATACGCTCTGCAAGAACACTTTCACCACATCCTGCTGTTTGTATTGTATAGTTATATAAATAGTTTTTTCTTCTTTTTAAGAACAAAGGAATTACATGATTTTCCATTATGTATTTCATTTCAAAAGGAACTCCAGGCATACTTATAAACTGAGTGTTTTCAAAATGAAACAACATTCCAGGAGCTGTGCCCATTTTATTCTTTAAAAAGGTCGTATCTCTTGGAAAATAACACTGTTCTTTGTGTGCCGCTGTTATCGGTCGATTAATTCTTTGAAAAAATAACTTTATATCATCATATTGCTTTTCATCAAAGTACATCTCTCTTCCAAAATACTCCGCCAATACTTTCTTTGTGATATCGTCTTTCGTTGGGCCAAGACCGCCAGTAATTAATATAATTTCAGCATCTGATTGTGCTCTTTTTAATGCATTTATCATATCCTTTCTTACATCACTAACTGAAAATCTAGATACAATTTTAACACCAGCATCACCGAGTTTCTCTCCTATATATGCAGCGTTTGTATCGATTATCTGACCGATCAATATTTCTGTACCGATTGTAATTATAGACGCTGTCATATTTTATAGTTTTTATTAAAGACCGAATATCTTTATTATAGATAATACTATTTTATTCTGAAATGTATTTTAGCAATTACAACAAACTAGGGACGATATTGCCCCAATCTTAGTTGAAAATCAAGATTGATTAAGAGAGGAATTGCTAA
>CAYOIL010000060.1:11885-16712 GCA_964403985.1 uncultured Saprospiraceae bacterium | reverse complement strand
TAATTTTGGAACACAAGTAGATGAAAACATGGATGGCTTGTTAGACGAAGAGGAGGTTCTGTTAATGAATGAATGCAATGAAAATGCTTACGAGAATAAAAAAGATATAGAAAAAAATCTAATAGGTGAATGGGTATTAATTGGTCATGCAAACAGCTGGAATGTATCCCCATCTTTACCTTGTGCTTATATTATCTTTGAAGAAGATGAACTTACTTACAAGTTTGAGGACTCAGCTATAGATACAACATTAACGGCAGAATGGTCAATAAAAAAGCGAATATCTTCTAGTGTTTGGGGAGATTACTATTTAAATACGAATATAAACCTTGAAATAATTAAATTCAGTCCAACCTTAATGTACAGTAATTTATTGCCTTTAGATGGAGATATGTATTTGTATGAAAAAGTTAAATAGAACTCATTTAGGAAAAATAAAAAAACACCTTATAGAAATATGGTGTTTTTTTATTCAATAAAATGGATAATATATTGTCTATATCATGTAATTTTACTTTTTTTAGATAAAATATTATCTATTATGGGAAAGTATAGTATAAATAAACTACCGTCTGATATATTAAAGACAACAGCGCACAATGCAGCTGAATTAAGAAAAGAAAAAAAATTAACTCAACAAGGTCTTGCAGAAAAATCTGGTGTATCCTATGGAAGTATAAAAAGATTTGAGAGACTCGGTCAAATATCATTTGAATCTTTACTTAAGATTGAAGAAGATTTAGGAAGAATTGATGACTTTGAAACACTTCTCGCGCCTAAAGGAATTAAGCGAATTGAAAAACTATTCAATCAGATTAATGCCTAAGAAGGAACAAATAGTTAAAGCCAAACTTGGGACTAAACAGATTAACGTTTTTATTAGGTTTACTAGTGAAGAAATTTTTGTTGGAACATTACTATTAGAAAATAGAGTGGTGTATTTCAAATATGATGAAGAATTTCTAGCATTAGGCTTGAATATATCTCCTTTTAAATTAAAATTCAACAATGAGATCCAAGTAGCGCCTCCAGAGCCATTCCATGGAATATTTGGTGTTTTTGATGATTCATTACCAGATGGATGGGGGATGTTGTTACTAAATAGATCTCTAGAAAATGAAGGCTTATCACTAAATGATATTACAATCTTAGATCAATTAGCTTACATTGGGGAGTCAGGTAAAGGGGCTCTTATCTATAGGCCTGCTATTCAGGGAGACCAAGCTTATAACAGTATTATCAATCTCGACAATTTAAAAACGGCTATGGACAAAGTTTACTATGGAAGTAGTGTGGAAGTCATAGAAGAATTATTGTCTTTAGGAGGCTCATCTGGCGGAGCAAGACCAAAAGCAAATGTAGCTTTTAATTCAGAAACTGATGAAATAATGCATGGCCAAACGTATTTGCCGAAAGGCTTTGAACATTGGTTAATTAAATTTCAAAGTTCAGAAGATCCATTTGATATTGCGAATATTGAATTTGCATATTACAAAATGGCAATAGAATCTAAAATTAAAATGAGTGAATGTAAATTACTTTTAAGTAAAAATGGATTACAAGTATTTGCGACAAAGCGTTTTGATAGGATTGGTAATAATAGAGTTCATTTACATTCTATGGCAGGACTAACAAATGATAATTTTCGTTTAAGTAGCATTGACTATGGACATATTATTGATACAGCGTATCGACTTGATCCATCTGCTTCGTCTAGAGAAGATGTCTTCAGAATAGCTGCATTTAACGTCTATAGCCATAACAGAGATGATCATTCAAAGAATTTTTCTTGGATAATGAATGAAAAGGGAAAATGGTTTTTAGCCCCTGCATATGATTTAACATACTCTTCCAATAGTATAAATGAGCATAGTACAAGAATTGCTGGAGAAGGAAAAAATCCAGGTCGAAAAAATCTGTTAGAACTTGCAGCAGAATTTAGTATTAAAAATCCAAATGGAATAATTAATCAAGTTCAAGAGGCTTTGGATAAATGGCCTTCAATAGCAAAAGAATGTGGTGTAAGAAAAGAATCTATTAATAGAATTATGATGAAGTTTAAAGAATTAAGAGATTAATTAAACCTACTTATGATCAATTTTATGTTTAATTTATAAATTGAAGAAACTATGAAAACTACTGTTATTTTTATTTTAAGGATGAATTAATTTTCACTAAACCTTTTATCTGACATTTCTCAGAATCTATTAGATAGCTACAAAACCAAACCTCTAATTTCCATTATAAAATCTGACAATCAAATTTTTACATTAGGTAAAATAAGTAAATCTGATTTTTCAAAAATAAATTCTGTAAGTATCTTATCTCAATTTATAAAAAGAGAATTTAATATTTTAGGCTTTAGATTCTTACTTTTTATACTTAGCTTCAGCATAATCAAAAGCTTTTAGTAGAATATCACAACCTTCTTCAATTTGTTCTTCATTAATAATCAATGGAGGAGCTAATCGGAAACTTCTATCATTAAATAAAAAATAATCAATCAATATTCCGCTTTCTATGGCATGACTTACTACATGCTTTAAATATTTTCTTTTTTGGAGCTCGACTCCCATCATTAAACCGCTATTTCTTACTTCAGTAACAATGGGGTGACCTGAGATTTTTTCTTTTATGATACTTGATTTGCGCTCAACCTCAGTTATTATGTCTCCTTTCAATAATTCGGATAATGTCGCATATGCTGCCGCACAACTAACAGGATGGCCGCCAAAAGTTGTTATATGACCTAATGCAGGATTCTTGATTAGACTTTCCATAATATGCTCACGCGAAACAACCGCTCCTATCGGCATTCCACCTCCCATTGACTTCGCAATCAATAACATGTCTGGAATGACTCCATACTTTTGATGAGCAAATAAATGCCCCGTTCTCCCGAATCCAGTTTGAATCTCATCTAAAACAAATAAGGCGCCCACTTCTCTACATCTTTGTTCTACTTTCTGAAGATAATGTTCTTCCGGTGGATTGATTCCACTTTCGGCTTGAACAGGCTCTATGATCACACAAGCCGTCTTTCCTGTTATTTTATTTAAATCCTCTTCCTTATTGAAATCAATATGCTTTATACCTGGAACTCCTGGAGCAAATGATGCAGTAAAATCATAATCACTCCTCAATGCCTCTGCGCCATATGTGCTCCCGTGATATGCTTTTCTCGCAGCTATAATCTCTGTTCTACCTGTGTGTCTTCTAGACAATTTCATCGCTACTTCCACACATTCTGTCCCTGTCATTACATAATATACCTTAGTTAATGTCCTGTCAAGTTGGGAGGTTAGTAACTCAGCATAAGCAATCTGTTTATTGTGAAGATGTTCTCCATAAACCATAGTATGCATATGTCGACCTACCTGCTCTTGAACTGCCTTTACAACTTCAGGATGACAATGACCAAGTGAACTAACGGAAATGCCTGAATTCATATCCAAGTACTTTTTTCCACTTGTATCATAAATATACATTCCTTCGGCTCGATCGATTTCAAGCATTAAGGGCAATTCACTCGTTTGAGCAACATGTGATAAAAAAAGCTGTCTTAATGTGGGCATATTCTTTCTTTGAATTTATTCAGACTGCAAATTTAATTTTTAATAAGGAATAGTTCTCTTCAAATAAGAATATAGTATGTCACCTCTTTTAGCCTTTTGAAAATAAGGCTATCATTGAATTGCGGCGCTTTTTTATTAATTCTTTATGATTCAGAATTAGTTCAATCGATATATCTAATAAGCCATTTTCACCCAAAAGGGTGATTTCTTTAAATTACACTTATACTATTTTAGCCTTAAATCCATAAAAAAAATGAAAACAGGAGAAGACAAACAGACTAATGTAGCATCAGTATCAAGTGCTAATAATACCTCTAAAGGAAATCAAATCGCCTCTCAAAATCCTCCCCCATATAGCGTTTCAAATGGTGAGGCTTCATCCAAAGGAGTTTGCGATAGAAGGGTAGACATTCATGACGGGATCGATTCTCATTGGGAAGACATGAAAGAACTTGAAAAAAGGGAAATTCTCAAAGAATCATATACTCAACAGACAATTACCGAATTAATTACTCTAAGAAGTGATGATAACAAAGGTTCAAATGACCCTTATACACAGTTTGTTCATGCATTTTATTCTCCTGCTGATGAATTCGACAAAGGAATTAATACTTTGGAAAATCTTCCAACAATTATGAACAGCTTAGATGAAGCATTAAAAACCGGAGCACCAGACAAAATCGAAAATGCAGCTAATGTTTTATGGGATGCAAGTAAAGAAATTCCAAGTACTCCTATAACTGGCATACCTAAAAGTAGAAAAGATGTTTTTAAACTAAAAAAAATAATTTCAATGCTTTTTCGACAATACGAAGCTTGGGTAGTTGAACAATTATTTGAAGGTGGATGTAAAAGAGAAGATCAGATAGAAAGTCAAATTGGAAGAATAATGGACTATAGTTTTCTTTTTGATACCTTAAGATTTCAACCTTCTAATGGTTCTGGAGTAATGACAGCAAGATATTCTGATTTACCATCAGAGCACTGGTGGCAAGATGAAGATTCGGGGTATTGGTATGTAGAACCTTCTTATTTACCTAATTTAGAAGCAAAAGTGAAGTCAAGAAAATGATAAGGCCCTATTATTTATTCTCTCCTTTCACAGCCTATTATCCAATCCAATGTGCCAAATACACAAAGATCTTAAGTTTGTGGTTCACATGAAAACTTAAAAAATAAATGGTTTAATAAAAAGATTAATTGTTGATATTATACAAACGAATAATTCTATTAAAAAATACTTCTGTTACTT